>MHMS01000014.1:17334-35579 GCA_001821615.1 Candidatus Niyogibacteria bacterium RIFCSPLOWO2_12_FULL_41_13
TGTTTCTTTGATTTGAGCGTCGTTTTTGAGCCGCAAGAACAATTCTTTAAGCCGCAATTTTCCGATATTGGTTTTGAAAGGGGAGATTGCGCCGCCCAAAATGAAATAAAGCCCGTTATAGTTTCTTGATTTTTCTATGTTTAAAAAATCCAGGTCTTTTTCAACAACGAGAATGGTTGCCCGTTCTCTTTTTTTATCATGGCAAACCGGGCATTGGGGAGATTCAAGCGGTTGAAAACATAATTCGCAGCGCCCGATATTTTTTATTTTTCCGAGCAAAACGACAATTTCTTCAATGTATTTGTCGTCTTCGTCAACTAGATGATAAACGAATCGTTTTGCCTGCCTCGGGCCCACGCCCGGCAGATTTTCCAAAAGAGAAGACAATTTTTCTATAATTTCGTTCATTAAAAATTTTGGCGGGTTAAAATTTTAGATTTCAATGTCGGGAGAATAGTTTCCTTCCAGACTGGTAAAACTCGCTTTTTCGGGGTTGAAATAAAGTCCAATTTTGCCGATTGGCCCGTTTCTATGCTTGGCTATCAGAATATCCGCCTGGTTTTTTCTGTCGCTGTTTTCTTTATACCGGTCCTCGCGATAGATGAAAAGAACCACATCCGCGTCTTGTTCTATGCTCCCGCTTTCTCTAAGGTCGGAGAGTCTCGGAATCGGAGGATGACGCTGTTGAACCGCCCGGCTTAACTGCGACAGCGCCAAAACCGGCACATTTAATTCTTTCGCGAGAGCTTTAAGCGACCTTGAAATTTCCGTTACCTGCTGGACCACATTTTCCGATTGAGTTCTTGGAACCATAAGTTGAAGATAGTCAACGATGACAAGACCCAATCCGTGTTCCGCCTGAAGCCTTCTGGCTCTCGCTTTTATCTGGAGAATGTTGAGAGAGCTTTCGTCGTCAATGTAAATCGGCGCTCTCGCGAGCTTGTCCATCGCGTCTCTGATTTTTATAAAATCGTCTTCTTGGGTTGAAAGCCGGCCGGTTCGGAGCCGCCAGAGGTCAACTTGGGCGGTGGCGGCGATAAAACGGTCAATAACCTGCGAGTTTGACATTTCAAGCGAAAAAATGCCGACAGGAATATTATGCCCGACTGCCGCGTTCCTCGCGATGTCCAGCGCGAGAGCGGTTTTGCCGAGCGATGTTCCCGCGGCGAGAACAATCATATCTCCCGATTGAAGCCCGGCCAAGCTGTTGTCCAATTCAAAAAATCCCGTTGGCACTCCTCTTAATTCTCCCTTATTTTTGTGAATCTTGTCTATTCTTTCCCACGCTTCCTCAAGAAGCGGTTTTATCGGCGTAATTTTTTTAAGAGTTTTTGAAGCGATTGAAAAAATTTTTCTTTCGGCTTCGTCCAAGAGCTGGTCCACGTCTTCGGATTCGCGATAACCCAATTCGCCGATGTCTTGCGAAACGGAAATCAAATCCCTTAAAATTCTCTTTTTCCGGACTATTGTCGCGTAGTGCTCTATATTTGAGGCGGTCGGAACGGCGTTGACGAGTTCGCTCAAATAGCTTGCGCCTCCGATTGTTTCTAAAAGATTTTTTTCTTTGAGTTTGCTTGTAAGCGAAAGGATGTCAATCGGTTCGCGGCGGGACGCGAGCTCAATCGCCGATTCGTAAACGCGCCGGTGCGTATCGCGATAAAAGTCTTCCGGATTGACGATGTCAACTATCCGGTAAATGGCGTTTTTATCAAGCATCAAGGCGCCAAGCAAAGAGATTTCCGCTTCAATGTTTTGCGGAGGCAGGCGCGCCGCTTGCCCAAGCGCGGATATTTCTTGCATTTTAAATTCTGCGTCCATCACCGATAATTTAACAAAGTATTTTTTTGAATACAACCTGCCTGCCAAGCAGACGGGCTTGATTTTAGCCGCAAAATCGCTTATTTTTTTAATAAGCTGTGAATGAGAGGTGAGTTATTGCGCCCTTGTAGTGAAATGGATATCACGACAGGCTTCGAACCTGTTATTAGAGGTTCAAATCCTCTCGAGGGCATTTGTGTTTGACTAAAACCCAACTATGGAGGTTGAACCTCCACAATATAGTGAATATAGCTTTATTTTAAGGCATTTTCCACAATATGTGAGTGGGTAGCACTTTTTGATTTGACTATTATAATTTAATGTGCTATAATTAACTTGGTTTAGTAATTCGGTCGCGGTGGCCCAATTACAGCACATTCCCAATAAACAGTACGAAAAGGAGACACCATCATGAAAGTATTCAAAACTTTATTTCTTGGCGTCAGTGAGGACATCTCGAAGATGATTGAATTGGCAGATAATGAGCAGGAACCCGTGGTAATGGAGTTCAACGAAGTCATAGTCGTGGCCTATCCCGGCGAAGACTTTAACACGGTTTACTGGCGTTATTCAGAAGATTCACGTTACCGAGAAATCATGGACGCCCACCAGAGGATGACAAGCATGCGTTCTTAGACGAGGATGGTTCTATGTCTCATAGTCTTAGTTTGGCGCACGACCAACGGGTACGGCGCCTTTCTTTTTTATTTAAAAATATCTTATAGTTAATCAATGGATGAAAAAATTTATGCCCATTCTTTGAAATTGATTCCGCAAATCGGGATTTTGCGGCTGGAAAAGCTGTACGGCGCGTTCAGTTCGTTTGAAAAAATCTGGAGGGCGGGAGCAGGCGAAATTTTTAAAAAAACAAACGACAAAGAACTCGCGGAAATTTTAAGCCAGAGAGAAAAACACGACCCACGGAAAGAATACGATAAATTAAAAAAGCAGGGGATAGAGCTGATAATAATCGGCGATAAAGTTTATCCCGCTCTTCTTAAAGAAATTTCCCATCCGCCTCTTTCTTTATATTGTCTCGGCAACGCGAAAGTTCTCAAAAATTTTGATTATTTTGTCGCTGTTGTGGGCACGAGAAGAGCCACTTCTTACGGCCGGGAAACAGCGAAAAATTTGGCGAGGGATTTATCTTTGGAAGGCATTGCGGTGGTTTCCGGACTTGCTTTGGGAATTGACGGCGAAGCGCACCGGGGAGCGCTTGAAGGAAAAACGCCGACAATCGCCGTTCTGGGCTCCGGCTTGGGAAAAATTTACCCGGCTTATCACAAGGGATTAGCCGATAAAATAATTGAAAAACACGGATTGATTATTTCGGAATATCCGCCTCAAAGCCCGCCGGCAAAATGGACTTTTCCGGAAAGAAACAGAATAATAGCCGGCTTGTCGCAGGCAATAATCGTGATTGAGTCTCCGAAAAAAGGCGGCAGTTTGATTACCGCTAATTTTGCTTTGGACGCGAATCGCGAAGTCGGCGCCATTCCCGGAGAAATTTCCTCCATAAATTCAGAAGGAACAAACCGGCTTATTAAAACAGGAGCGGCTTTAATCAGGGGAGCCGAGGATGTTTTGGAACTTTTAGGACTGGAGTTGAAAAAAAAAGAGGAACTTGACAATCTTTCGCAAACCGAACAATATATTATCAATCTTTTGAAAGAACCAAAAACAAGAGAAGAATTGATGAAAGAAAATAATTTATCATCCCAAGAATTAAATCAAACATTAACTTTATTGGAATTAAAAGGATTGGTTGAAAATAAAATGGGAATGTTTTATAAAGTTTCTAATTCCTAATTTCTAATCAAACCCCAATTTTTAAATTACAATTATCAAAGTTTTAGACATTTTAACATTGGGTATTTATTAGAAATTAGAAATTAGATATTAGAAATTTCATGAAATTAGTCATCGTAGAATCCCCGACAAAAGCGAAAACCATCGGCAAATTTCTCGGAGCAGATTATAAAATAGAGTCTTCTTACGGCCATATTCGCGACCTTCCCAAAAGCAATAAAAACGCGATAGACATTCCGGGAGGATTTATTCCCCGCTATGAAATATCAAAAGGAAAAGAAAAAGTCGCGGCCGAGATTGGCGCGCTCGCCCAAAAAGCGGATGAAATTCTGCTCGCGACCGACCCCGACCGCGAAGGGGAAGCCATCTCTTGGCATATCATCCAAGCTTGCGGTTTGGGTGATAAAATCGTAAAACGGATTGTTTTTCATGAAATTACCAAGTTGGCCATTGAAGAGGCGATAAAACATCCGCGGGGCATTGATGAAAATTTGCGCAAGGCCCAGGAGGCGCGCCGCGTTCTTGACCGCCTTGTGGGCTATGATTTAAGCGGCCTTATTTGGAAAAAGGTCCGTTACGGTCTGTCCGCCGGAAGAGTGCAATCCCCGGCGCTTCGCATAATAATGGAGAGAGAACGCGAAATCAGAGCTTTTACCCCGGAAAATTATTGGGTGATAACGGGAGAATTCAAAACAGCTCAAGAAGATAAAATTGCTTTGATTTGCGAGGAAGAGCCGCGCGACGAAAAAGAAACGAATCGCATTTTGGAAATTGGGCGCGCCAATCAATGGCGCGCGACGGAAATAAAACAAAGCGAAGTTAAACGTTCTCCTTACGCGCCGTTTACCACTTCCACGCTTCAGCAGGCGGCAAGTTCCCGGCTCGGATATTCTCCTTCCCGCGCGATGTCTATCGCCCAAAAACTATACGAACAGGGTTTCATTACATATATGAGAACCGATAGCGTAACCATCGGCAAAGAAGCTTTAGGCGCGATTCATAAGGAAATAGAAAAAACTTACGGCAGAGAATATTGCGACCCGCGCGCGTATAAAACAAAAAGCAAAAGCGCCCAGGAAGCGCATGAAGCGATTCGTCCGACAAACGCCGGACAAAAATCAGCGGGTGCGACTGATGAACAAAAAAAACTTTACAAACTTATTTGGGAAAGAACGATTTCCTCGCAAATGGCCGACGCCAAAATATTCAAAACAAAAGTGTCGGCCAATGTAATCAAACAAGGACTGATTCCCGATTTTTCCGTCATCGGAAGCAGGACTGTTTTTTTGGGATGGCTCGCGGCGGACAAAGAATCGCAAGGCAAAGAAGTCCAAATACCCGAATTATCGCAAGGAGAAGCGTTGAAATTACTGGATATCGCCAGTCAAAGCAAGCAAACAGAGCCGCCCGGCAGATATACGGAAGCGGGCTTGGTTAAAGAATTGGAAAAACGCGAAATCGGCCGTCCAAGCACTTACGCTTCCATTATTAAAACAATCAATGACCGCGGATATGTCTTAAAGGAAGGCAGAGTATTGCGCCCGACCGATACCGGCGAAGTGGTAAGCGGTTTTCTTGAAAATAATTTTGCTCAATATATCAGCGATTCGTTCACCGCCGAGATGGAAAATGAACTTGATGAAATAGCCGAAGGAAAAAGAAAATACGAGGAAATGTTAAAAAGTTTTTATATTCCCTTTTCAAAAGAAGTTAAGTCAAAAGAAAAAATAAAAAAACTGACCAATCTCGGGAAAGCCGATGAAAAATTCAAATGCCCGGTTTGCGGCGGTTCAATGGTTATTAAACTTTCCAAAACCGGCAAGTTTTTAAGCTGCGAAAAATTTCCCAAATGCGCGGGCGCGCGAAAAATAGACGGGGTTGAAATAGAAGGTCCCAAAGAAACCGGAGAAATATGTCCTGCCTGTTTAACCGGAAAACTTATGGAACGGGAAGGCCGATTCGGAAAATTCATCTCTTGCGGCAATTATCCAAAATGCAAATTTATTAAAAAAAGCGCGGAACAAGAAGCCAGGGCAAAAACCGGAGTTTCGTGTCCGAAATGCCTGCCTGTCGGCAGGCATGGCCTTCCTGCGGGAGAAATATTGGAACGAAGAGGCAGATTCGGATTGTTTTACTCCTGTTCCAACTATCCAAAATGCGATTTTATTATGAGAGCCCGGCCCACCGGCAGAGTCTGCGGCGAGTGCGGTTCGCTGATGATGGAGGGCGCTAAAACAATTCCAGAGAGATGTTCAAACAAATCTTGCCCGAATCATAATCCGCATAAAAAATAATAAAAAAAAGAGCAGGTGGATTAAAATAAATTTCGCAAGACCGCATGCTTCATTTTTACCCATAATTCAATATAATTTTTATAATGAGCAAAGCGGATTCATTTTTGTTTTATTTGACAATCGCCTTTGTTGTTCTCGGTTTTTTGGCGCTTTTTTCAACTTCTCTTGGGCTGGCCGCCGATAATCCAAAAGCCACTTTTTCCGTGCTTTATCGCCAGTTAGTTTTTGGCATAGGGGGAGGGACAATTCTTTTTTTGGCCTGCTTTTTGATTCCCTATGATTTTTTTAAAAAAATAGCTCTTCCTTTGTTTATTTCGGCGGTTATTTTGATGCTTTTTGTCCATTTTTCCCCGTTTGGCGCGAGTTTCGGAGGAGCTAAAAGATGGCTGGTTTTCGGCCAGTTTTCCCTCCAGCCGTCGGAAGTTTTAAAATTCAGCTTTATCGTTTATTTGGCGGCTTGGTTGAGTTCGCGCCGCAAAGACATCGGTTCAATTCAATACGGCTTGTTTCCGTTTTTGCTGATAACCGGAGTCATAGGAATTCTTCTCATGGTTCAGTCGGATTTAAGCACGCTCGTCGTGATAACTTCGGGAGCCGGATTTTTATTTTTCATCGCCGGAGGAAAAATCAAGCACATCGGCATTTTGATGATTCTCGGAATTTCCGCTTTTTTTATTTTGACGATTATCGCTCCTTACAGAGCCGACAGAATGATGGTTTTTTTAAAACCCGGCTATGACCCGCAGGATACGGGCTATCACATAAATCAGTCTTTGATTGCCGTGGGCTCCGGAGGATTGTTCGGCCGCGGTCTGGGCAAGAGTCTTCAAAAATTCAATTATCTGCCCGAAGCGACAAGCGATTCCATTTTTGCCATTATCGGCGAAGAATTCGGATTAGTCGGCTCTTCGGTTTTTATCTTAATGTTTTTGTTGTTGCTTTTCCGCGGTTTTAAAATCGCCTCGCGCTCTCCGGATTTATTCGGTAGACTTTTAGCCGGCGGAATTGTTATATTTATCGCAGTTCAGGCGTTTTTGAACATCGCAGCGACAATAGGGCTCGCGCCGATTATGGGAATCCCTTTGCCTTTTGTAAGCCAGGGAGGCACGGCCCTCGCGATAAATTTGGCGGAAATGGGATTATTGCTGAATATTTCAAAACATAGGAAATAATTATGAAAATTTATTTAGTTGGCGGAGGAACAGGCGGTCATTTTTTTCCGCTTATTGCCGTGGCTCGGGCATTGCGGAAAATAGGACAGGAGGAAAAAATGATTTCTCTTGAATTGATTTACGCCGCGCCCTCGCCTTACGATAAAACATTGCTTGTTCAGGAAGACATTAAGTACCGCTACATTCCCGCGGGCAAAGTCAGGCGTTATTTTTCTTTTTGGAATTTTACTGATTTTTTCAAGACCGGTTTTGGTTTTGTAATCGCGATTTTCAGGGTTTTTCTTGATTTTCCGGACGTGATTTTTTCAAAAGGCGGATACGCCAGCTTTCCGATACTGCTCGCCGCCCGAATTTTCCGCATACCGCTTATAATCCATGAATCCGATGTTGTGCCCGGCAGAATCAACGATTGGGCGAAAAACTTTGCCGATAAAATCGCGATTTCTTTCGCCGAATCTTTAAGTTATTTTCCCGAAGAGAAAACGGCGCTTGCCGGAAATCCCGTCAGGAAAGAAATTTTGGGAGGCAGCAAGGAAGAATCAGCGGCTATTTTCGGCTTGGAGCCGAACTTGCCGACAATTTTAGTCATCGGCGGTTCGCAAGGAGCGCAAAGAATGAACGACGCCATTCTTGACGCGCTTGAAAGTTTGTTGAAAAATTACCAGATTGTTCATCAGGCGGGGAGCAATAATTTTCAGGAAGTGAAAAAAAGAACGGATTATATTTTGGATAAAAACGATTTTAAATCGCGATACCATCTTTCCGGATTTCTTGACGAAGGAGCGATGCGAGGAGCCGGCTTTATCTCCGATTTGATTGTGGCGAGAGCCGGCGCGGGGGCGATTTTTGAAATTGCCGCCTGGGGCAAGCCGTCAATTTTAATTCCACTCCGCGATTCCGCCCAGAATCATCAAAGGGAAAACGCGTACGCTTACGCGAGAGCGGGCGCCGCTGAAGTCATAGAAGAAGAAAATTTAACGAAAAATTTGCTGGTTTTCCAGATTGATAAAATAATAAACGATAAAGTCGCAAGAGAAAAAATGGTTGGAGCCGCTTTTTCTTTCGCAAAAATTGACGCCGCCGAAAAAATCGCGCGGGAGATATTGAAACTGGGGCTTAAACACGCGCAGTGAATTTTTGCTTAATTTTGTATGATTTAAGCGTAAGAATCCCAAAGACGATTAGCCGCCTCACTAGGTGCTTCGCGCCTCGCTTCGGCGAACAGTAATATTGAATTTTGTGCGTCGCCATATTTATGATATTCTTGATGTTAATATGGCCCGGTCGTCTAGTGTAGGACGCCTCGTTTTCAACGGGGAGACGGTAGTTCATATCTATCCCGGGCTGCTGTATTTTTATGAAAAATTTTTACGAGAATAAGAAAACAAACGAGATAGCAAACGAGGTTGTCAAGTATATGCCGACTTTATCGGAGTATTATGAAAGTACCGAATCGTTGTTAGAGTATTCAAAGAGAATTAACGAATACAAACCCGACAAAGTTCATCTCGAAAGACAATCTCGTTTCAGAAAAACTTTAAGAGAAAAAATTGACAGAATTTTCAGTAAGGAGGAACGAAAGAATATTGACTTACGGATTGGTGACAATTGGGGCGTAGTCGGCGGAATAGTTGAGCATCATGGGATTCTTGATCATCCTCTTTTGCTTTCCGTCAGCTTGGTATCAAATTTTTATAAATTACTTGGCAAAAAAAAGTATGGTGATGTTTTGGTGTTCGCTACGGGCAATATACCACTGAACGAACCTTTTAGGCGGAGAGGTTTCATGTTGAATGGCAAAAAATTTAATCTCTACCCCAAGTTATATAAAAATAAGGTGGTTTACGGTCTTGGAAAATATGATTTCGATATAAAACAAAAAATAATTGAGGCGCACGAATGGCACCTGCTTTCACAAGAGGAACAAGTATTTTTGGCAAAAATAAATGATATCGTAAAAAGTATTGATTTTTCCACTTGCGAGACAATTGGCGATCAAATTACCAAAATAAATTATTATCTTTGGCCATACTTATTTGAGGAAAAAATTAGAGCGCAATCGGCAAATCTTATTTCAATTGAATATGATGACGTTGTCATTGATTATTTAATCAATGTAATTTCAAACGAGCAAAATAATCATATTTATAAGATGCTCTTTGATAAGAATTTCCAAGACATCATTCTTAACGAATTTGAAGGAAAACAGGGAGCTTGGGACAAAGAGAGCGATATTGGTACACATTTTTTCTGGGCGTTGGATAATAAGAATGAACGGATTAGACTGGTGTTAAAGGATGACACTTTGGTCGGCGAAAATTTTAAGGTACAACTATCGCCCGAGGCAATAATTGAAAAATTAAAGGAGAGAAAAATATTGCCGGGGATGTTGTTAAAATTTTCGCTTATTGTTTTTTATATGGGGATGAAACCCTTGATGGGGTTCTCTTTGGAATATATGACAAGATTAAAAGCAAAAATGATTGAGGTTTTAGAAAAACATTTCCCCGAAGAAGCAGAGAGGTCAAAAAGCATCCCTTACGATAACATGAACCTAATCTCAATTTGCAAGGGAAAAGACGATAAAGGCAATCTGAAAGATTTGCACGCATTTGATATTTTTTACAAAGGTGGTTTTACGGAAACTTATTTAAAAAATTTAAATAAAATCCCTTTCAAAGAGTTTATGGTTCCTGCTCTGTTGTTTGCCTACAATTACGCTATTAGCAAATACGGGAAACCGGAAGATAAAAAAACTTTTGATGTTTCAGAAGACGAACTTCAAAAACCTTTTTATAAGCTATTTAAATAGACAACTCAATTGGCGACATACAAACGGGGTCGCCGCCGAGTCCACGAGGACGGGTGGCGGGGCTTTATTTCGGCTCAGGCACGGGGGGGGATTCCTTCCCTTCGTCCAGTATGCAGTATGAGAGAAATCTCTACTAGGGTTCTTGTTTTTCGCCTTCGTCAAGACTTCGGCGGACAAGTCCGGTAGAGTGTGGAGAAGTGAAGCGGCATTTCCACTTCGTTTTAAGGGAATACTCGGCCCGGGAAAATTCTTATTTGAATTTATTATGTAAAATGATATTCTTATAAAATATGCGTCTGGAATATTATCCTGTTGAAAAATTAAAGAAAGAAATTATCGGAATTATTGGCAAACACCTTGATTTAAACCAGTATGCGGTATTCTTTTTTGGTTCAAGGGTCGCGGGAAATAATTTTCCTCGCGCCGATATCGATTTAGGCGTAGAAGGGCCGGAAGAAGTATCGGCGGAAAAAAAACTTATGATTGAAGAAGAGCTTGATAGCATTCCGACATTATATAAAATTGATTTTATTGACTTTAAAAGGGTTTCGGAAAAATTCAAGAAAGAAGCAAAAAAAATTATTGAATTGATTAAATAAAATATGGCTTATCTTTTAGAAGATTATCAAAACGCGGTTAAGCGATTGGAAGAAATCTTGTCTCTTGAAAAAAACCCGATTAATAGAGATTCGGCGATTAAAAGATTCGAGCTTTGTTTTGATTTGTCGAAGAGGGATTTGAATGCTATTCCCCTCGCGCCTGTTTTAAAATAGCATTTCAGATCGGCTTAATTGATTATAATGAGGAATGGTTTTCAATGATTGACGATAGAAACGCGACGGCTCATATTTACAGAGAAGAAATAGCCGATAAAGTTTATTCCAAACTTCCAAATTATCTAAAGCTTTTTGAAACGTTGTTTGATAGTCTCGTAAAAAAATTTGGTTAAGCGCGTTAAGCATTAGATATTGAAATTGGGATTTGAGCATAGTAAATAATATGATTCGCACAAGATTCGCGCCTTCGCCGACCGGAGTTCTTCACATAGGCGGAGCGAGGACCGCATTATTTAATTATCTATTCGCCAAAAAAGAAAAAGGCGAGTTTTTGTTGAGAATTGAAGACACCGACAAAGAAAGGTCAAAACCGGAATTTGAAAAAGACATTATTGAATCGTTAAAGTGGCTGAGTTTGGATTGGGACGGCGAAATTATTTATCAGTCAAAACGGCTCGCTCTTTACGAAGAAGAACTCAAAAAACTTTTAGACGAAGGCAAGATATTTTGGTGTCCTCATCGGAAGGAAGAATTGGAAATAGAAAAACAAGGGCAAATCATAAGAAAAGAATCACCCCGCCATTTTTGCGATTTTCGCGAAGGCGGAGGAGAAAAAGGAATTTTGCGGTTTAAAAACGATACTAAGGAAAAAATCACTTTTCAGGATTTAATCCGCGGCGAAATATCTTTTGAAGCCGAACTTTTGGGAGATTTTTCAATCGCTAAAAGTTTTAAAGAGCCGCTTTTTCTTTTTGCCAATTCTCTTGACGATTCATTGCTTGGCATTACCCATGTTATAAGAGGCGAAGACCATATTTCAAACACTCCAAAGCAATTAATGATTTTGAAGGCGCTGGGTTTGCGAAAGCCGGAATACGCCCATCTTCCTTTGATTTTAGGCAAAGACAAATCAAAATTATCCAAGCGCCACGGCGCGGCGGCTGTTTACGAATACAAAGAGCAAGGATATTTGTTCCAGACAATGGTTAATTTTATGGCTTTGCTCGGCTGGCATCCGGAAAACGAACAGGAAATTTTCAGCAAAGAGGAATTGATTGAAAAATTTTCAATCAAGCGCGTTCAAAAAGCCGGCGCGGTTTTTGATTTGGAAAAATTAAACTGGCTGAACAAGGAGCATATTAAAAAAACGGACAATAAAACTCTGGTTGATTTATTTTCGCCGTTTTTAAAACAGGAATGGCGAAAAAATCCCGAATATCTGGGAAAAATCGTTGAACTTGAAAAACCGCGGATTGCGGTTTTAAAAGACATCGCGGATAAAATTGATTTCTTTTTTGAAGAGCCGGAATTTGACAAAAATATTTTAAAATGGAAAGAAACGCAGTCTTTTGAAGAAGTTAAGGAAAATTTGAGCGAAATTCGCGAATTGCTCAAAGAAATTCCGGAAAATGAATTTATTCAAAGCAAGATTGAAAAAATTTTGCTTCCTTTTGCCGACAAAAAAGGCAGGGGAGAGGTTTTGTGGCCGTTGCGCGCCGCTTTATCCGGCAGAAGACAAAGCCCCGGCCCTTTTGAAATCGCTGAAATTTTGGGAAAAGAAAAAACTTTGAAAAGAATAGAAAATGCTTTATCCTTGATGAAATGATTATCGGCAAATACGGACTAAAAAACGGAAAAATTGTTCCCCTTGATGATTTGAAGCTTCCTTTTTTTGACCTTGGCTTTTTAAGGGGATACAGCGTTTTTCAATTTATGGAAGCGCATAACGGCGTTATTTTTTACGAGAAAGAAAGAATCAGAAATCTTTTTAATTACTGCAAAGAAGCGCTTATAGACATTCGCGGCGTTGATTATATCCAAAACTTGCCCGGGCTTCTTAAAAAATTGATTAAAAAAAATAAGCTTGAGCGTAGCTCCGTATTCATCAGGGTTGATATTACGGCTGGTTTGACTTCGGACAGTTTTCATCCCGACAAAAATTCTTTGCCGAATTGCTTGGCTTTTTGCCTTAAATCATCCCATAAAAAAGAGCCACTCTCGCTTTTTACTTATAAATACGAAAGGCCGGCGGCGGAAGCGAAAAAATCGCAGGACTATTTTCTGGCTGAAATTTTATTAAAAAACTCGCCCTATGACGATGTTTTGTATATTGATAGCAAGGGCAATGTTCTTGAAACTTCAAGAAAAAATATTTTTATCGTAAAAAACGGCGTTATCAAAACTCCGGCAAAAGGAATTTTAAAAGGGCTCACAAGAAGCATTGTTTTAAATCTTCTTAAAAAGAGCGGAGAATTTAAAGTCAAAGAAGCGAATATCGCCCTTGACGAACTTTACAACGCCGATGAAGTTTTCATCACCTCAACGAGCTTCGGAGTTTTTCCGGTGAGTAAAGTTGATAAGAAAAAATTCAGGAATCCCGGAAAAATCACCGAACGGATAAACGAAATTTACTCAAACCACAAGAAGGAATACTATAATCGCGGCGTCATACCCTGTCTATGATTTTTTTGTTTATCCTCTTAGCTCCAAAAAATTTTTTGGCGAAATCGGCGGCTTTATGAGCGTCAAAATCCTTGCAGGTGAAAATGTTGATGTAAGCCGAGCGGTAAAGATTGGAAAAGTGTCCGCTTACGCAGCTTGTTTCAATCAGCTGAACAAGAGAATAACCGGCTGTTTTCGGATTATTCAAGCCGAAAAACGGGATGAGCGGCTTTCCGTAGCGTTTCATTTCTATAACTTTGCAGATTTTTACGATAAACTCGTTTAATTTTTTTCTGGAATTTATGATTTTAATGTCGCAATCGTAAAGGTCAAGAATTAATTCTTTGCCGAAATTTTCTCTTTTATTTTTTTTCATATATTAGCATTTTATCGTTTTTTTGCGTTTTGGCAATCGTGGATAAATCGCTTCGCTGAAGTTGAATTTGACCCGGCGCCGAATTTTTGAGATAATTTGTTTTAATTTAATGCGTTCAAAAAATAAAAAAATCGCTTTAATCGTTGCGGCTTTCCTGATTATCGGGTTGAGTTTCGGGCTTGGCGTTTATTTCGGTTATAAGCAAAGGCCGGCGATAGAAAAAGTCGGAAATATGGTCGGCAAGGAAAAACCGACCGCGCTAATCCAGGTTGATTTCAATCCTTTTTGGCAAACTTGGGCGCTTTTGGAAGAAAAATATGTTTTTCCGGAAAAAATTGACCGCCAGAAAATGATTTGGGGAGCGATTAAGGGTTTAACCCAATCTTTGGGCGACCCTTACACCGAATTTTTTCCGCCCGAAGAAAAAGAGGCGTTTGAAGATGAAATCAGAGGAGATTTTGAAGGCGTGGGAATGGAAATCGGAATCAAAAAAGGGATTTTGACCGTTATCGCTCCTCTTAAAGATACACCCGCTTTCAAAGCCGGCGTTAAAGCCGGAGACAAAATTTTAGAAATTAACGCCGAGCCCACGCGCGATATGACTTTGCGGGAAGCGGTTTCAAAAATCAGAGGAAAAAAAGGCACCGCCGCGGATTTAACCATTTTTCGGGAAAAAGAAGACAAAACCCATAAAATTTCCATTATCAGGGATGTGATAAAAATTCCCGTGATTGAGACGGAAGAAAAAGGAGATGTTTTCATAATCAAACTTTTTAATTTTAACCAGAATTCCGTTTTTGAATTCAGGAACGCTTTGAGGAAATTGATTTATTCGGGCAAAAACAAATTAATTTTAGACTTGCGGAATAACCCGGGCGGATTTTTGGAGGCCTCGGTTGATATCGCAAGCTGGTTTTTGCCGATGGGCGATGTTGTGGTGCAGGAGGACTTTGGAAAAGGAGAGAAACAGCTTCATCGTTCAAAGGGTTATAATATTTGGCAGGGTCGGCCTCTGCTTGTATTGGTAAATCAGGGCTCGGCTTCGGCTTCGGAAATCTTGGCCGGCGCTTTGCAGGACCATAAAATCGCCCAATTAATGGGAGAGAAAACATTCGGCAAGGGTTCGGTTCAGGAATTGGCGCCGGTTACCGACAAGACCGCCCTTAAAATAACAATCGCCAAATGGCTTACGCCAAACGGCGGGATAATTGAAGAAGGCGGTTTAAAGCCGGATATTGAGATTGAACAAAAAGAAGACGGGGACAAAGATTTTCAGCTTGAAAAAGCGATTGAATATTTGTCAAAGAAAAATTAAGACTTATGAAGATTATTTTGTTGGATAATGTCATCAATGTGGGGAAGAGGAATGATATTAAGGATGTAAGCGACGGCTACGCCCGGAATTTTTTGCTGACGAGAAATCTGGCGGTTTTGGCGACCCTCGCGAATTTAAAAAATCTTGAACAGAAAAAGAAACGGGAAGAAACGGAAAAGGAAAAAAAGAAAAGAGAAATAGAATCTATTTTTGAAAAAATCAAAGATAAAATCATTGCAATTAAGGAAAAAGCGAACGAAAAAGGCGAGCTCTTTGGAAGCGTTGGAAAAGAAGAAATTATGGAGGCGTTGAAAAAAGAAGGGATTGAAGAGATTAAAGAAGAATATATTAAATTGGATAAGCCGATAAAATCAGCCGGGGAGCATAAAATCGCGCTGGAATTTGACGAACTTAAAACTATTTTTGTTTTAAAAGTTCATAATGACTAAGTACATTTTCGTCATTGGCGGGGTAATGTCCGGAATCGGAAAGGGGATTACCACTGCTTCCATCGGCAGAATTCTTTTGGACAAAGGTTTTAACGCGACTGCTGTAAAAATAGACCCCTACATAAACATAGACGCCGGCACGATGAATCCGGTTGAGCATGGCGAGGTTTTCGTGACCGAAGACGGAGACGAAACCGACCAGGACATCGGAAACTACGAACGATTTTTGGATAAAAATATCCTCTCGGAAAATTATATGACGACCGGCCGCGTGTATCAGGCGGTGATAAACAAAGAGAGAAATCTTGAATACGGCGGAAGATGCGTTGAGGTCGTGCCCGACATCCCAAACGAAGTCATCAGAAGAATATACAAAGTTGTCAGAGATTCAAGGGCTGATTTTGTTTTGGTTGAAATAGGCGGAACGGCGGGCGAATATCAAAATCTTTTGTTTTTGGAAGCCGCCAGAATAATGAAACTCCGGCATCCCAAAGATGTTTTGTTCGTTTTAGTCAGTTATCTTCCGGTGCCGCGCCTGCTCGGCGAGATGAAAACAAAGCCGACGCAATACGCCGTTCGCACTCTTAACAGCGCGGGCATTCAGCCGGATATCATTATTGCCCGCTCCGAGTCGCCCATTGACGAACCAAGAAAAAGAAAAATCGGCTTATTTTGCAATGTGGTTAAGGAAGATATAATTTCCGCTCCCGATGTGGAATCAATTTACGAAGTTCCTTTGAATTTTGAAAAAGAAAATTTAAGCCGCAGAATTTTAAGCAAATTTAATTTAAGAACAAGGAAAAAAGATTCGCGAAAATGGAACGACTTGGCGAGAAAAATCAAGAATTTAAAAAAGAGCGTAAAGATAGGCATTGTGGGCAAGTATTTTAAAATAGGAAAATTCACCCTGATGGATTCTTACATTTCAATAATTGAAGCGATAAAACACGCGGCTTATTTTTGCAACGCAAAACCCGAAATAGTCTGGCTTGACGCCGAAGATTATGAAAAAGGCGAAAATAAACTTAAAGAATTGAAAAGCTATGACGGCATTATAGTTCCGGGCGGTTTCGGAGGCAGGGGTAGCGAGGGAAAAATTAAAGCGATTGGATATTGCCGGAGAAACAAAATTCCATTTTTGGGCTTATGCTACGGAATGCAGTTGGCGGCGATTGAATTCGCGAGAAATGTTTCCGGGCTTAAAAAAGCGCACACAACCGAAGTTGATAAAAATACGCCCCATCCCGTGATTGATTTGATGCTTGAACAAAAAAAGAATTTGGCGGGCAATAAATACGGCGGAACAATGCGGCTCGGAGCTTACAAATGCGCGTTAAAACCCGGCGCGATAAGTCATAAAGCTTACGGCGAAAAAGAAATTTCCGAACGCCATCGCCATCGTTACGAATTAAACAATAAATATCGGGAAGTTTTGGAGAAAAAAGGATTGGTTGTCGCCGGAGTGAATCCCGAAAGAGATTTGGTTGAAATCATAGAACTTCCGGTCAAAAAACATCCTTTCTTTGTCGGCGTCCAATTTCATCCGGAGTTTAAATCAAAGCCGTTAAGACCGCACCCGTTATTTAGAGAATTTATAAAAGCAAGTATCAAAACCAATAATCGACATACGATGTCGGTTTTAATCCCATAGCAAGTGTATCGCGTAGCTTTAAAAAATTACAGAAAAATATTTTATTTATGTGATTAATCGACATCGTATGTCGGTGGAAATATATTTATGAGAAAGGTAAAATTTGTTCCCGGAGAATACTATCATATTTTTAGTCGTACGATATTTAATATTCCTGAATTTAAAGAAAATAGGAATATCAAAAGACTTACGCAGGCATTCTTAGCCGCGAATTCAAAAGAATCCGACAAAATATTTCAAATTTTAAGAAATAATGAAAATATCTCAATTGAGAAAATTATTAAGATTGTAAATCAAAGAGAAAAATTAGTTGATATCTTATGTTATGTGGTAATGCCGGACCATTATCATTTACTTTTAAAAGAGAGGAGAAAAAATGGAATTACTGAATTTGTGCGTAAGTGCAATATTTCAATTGCGAAATATATAAACATTAAAAAAGAGAGAAAGGGCTCTTTGTTTGAAAGCCGATTTAATTCAAAACATATTGATGATAATAAATATTTACTGCATCTTTCTCTTTATATTCATCTTAATCCTTTGGATTTTCTTGTTAATAAAAATTGGAGAAATCATAAATTGAGAGATTGGTCTGACGCAAAAAGAAAACTCTTGAATTACCCGTGGTCAAGTTTGAAATCTTTTTTGGATAAAAATAACAAAGATCCAATTATCACGGGGACAGATATAATATTAGAACAATTTCCTAACGCTAATGATTACGAATTTTTTTTAAAAGATTGGTCGGGAGAATCGTTAGACGCAATAGAAGATTTTATATAACCGACATCGTATGTCGGTTATAATATTTTGAAAATTAATAAAAAACGAAATGTATTTATCGCGGTTTGGAAGGTGTAAAAGAAAGTTTCCGTAAGTTGTCAAACGGCAAGGCGCGTTAACAAAGCGACCTTGCTATTTTTTTATTTCGTTGTTTTTACGCTTACAACTTTTTTCTTTGCGATTCTGCCGTTGAATTTATTTTTTCTTTTTGTTGAAAACTGGACCACACCCTCGCTTACGGAATATAAAGTGAAATCTTTTCCCATTTTGACATTTTCGCCGGCAAGATAACTGGTTCCTCTCTGGCGGATAATAATCGCGCCCGGTCGGACAGCGCCGCCGTGCTGAATTTTTACGCCTAAATATTTAGGCCGGGCGTTTGAGCCCATATTTCTCGCTGTTCCTACTTTTTTGACATGAGCCATATTTACAAAAATTTCTAATTTCTAATTCCTAATTTCTAATTTCTAAACAATCATTATAATAATATTATGAGTTTATACGAAGGGATTTTAAAAATCAAGATTTTTGTTAAAGACAATAAAAAA
>MHMS01000015.1 GCA_001821615.1 Candidatus Niyogibacteria bacterium RIFCSPLOWO2_12_FULL_41_13
ACTTCTCTCGAAACATAAGACGCAACAAAGATGTTGCTGTAATACTGAAAGTTAATCCCAGCCCGGGTCAAGACGGTCTCAAAGCTGATATATGAGGGGGTATAGATTCTGGTGGCTAACTCAAATTTGTCGTAGTTCTTATCTTTGGCGTATAAGCCGCGGCGAACTCTTATTAACTTTCCTGATTTGACATACTTATTCAATCGAGCGCTGACCGTGTCTTCTCTCTCTTCGCCCCACAACAAGGCAACATCTTTTGTTGAAAAGATGGTTCTGGAGGATCTCAATAAGACATCCGAGTATTCGCCTTTTTTGGGTTTATTATCCATATTTATACTGCAAAATACTTTAAAGGTAAGCTACAGTTCAAATATTAGCATAGAGGATTAAATAACGCAAGTGTTTGTATTAAAAATAATCAAAAGCGCCTTGGCCTACGCCATTGCCTTTTTACGCGATTAAAGATTATTATTCCCCGACGGAATTCCGTACACGAGAAATAAACCCCCACACCTATGCATAGGTGTGGGGGTAAAGTTTTTGGAATCGCGAAATTGTCAGTAATCTTCGAGTTAAATCAGCAATCTCACGGCTCGAAGTATCATACGGTGGACTTGAGAGGAATCGAACCTCCATCTCCCGCGTGCAAGGCGGGTGCTCTGCCACTAAGCTACAAGCCCTTGTTATTTTTTTTATTACTTCATCGCCAATCTAACTAAATGGTCCAGTAACTGCGGAAATTCCAAGCCGACGGACAGAGCGGCTTTTGGAAATAAAGATTCTTTGGTCAAACCCGGCAGACTATTCGCTTCCAAAACATAAATTTCGTCCTGCGGGGTTATAATCATGTCTATTCTTGAATAATGGCGGAGTCCCAGCGCCTGATGGGCTTTAACCGCCGATTCAAAAGCTCTTCCTTTGATTTTATCGCCAAATCTTCCCGGACAAATCTCTCTGGTTTTGGAATCGTATTTTGATTGATAATCAAAAATTTTTGTCGAGCTATTGGCCGGAATAATTTCAATAATCGGAAGGGGGTAATAAGAATTTTTTCTAAAATTTTCCAAAACAGCGACAGTAGCCTCCCTGCCCTTAATGTATTTTTCAATAATTATCTTGTCCCAATCTTTCAAACAACTGTCAAGAGCAAGAACAAACTCATAAGGGTTTCTCGCGACTCCAATGCCGATTGACGAACCGCTTTCCGCCGGCTTGATTATCCATGGAGGGCCGACTTCCAAAACCGCCCTTCTTAAAATTTCTTTCGGGTCGTCCCCTTTTTTAACCGCGAAACCCGGGGCGACTTTAAGGCCGGCCTTTTTGAATAATTCCCGCGAAAAACTTTTATCCATCGCCGCCATTGAACTTATAACCCTTGAACCGGTATAGGGCTTTTGATGCGATTCCAAAATTTTCTGGACCTTGCCGTCTTCTCCAAAATAGCCGTGAAGGCCGTTAAAAACAGCGTCAACCAAAGTTAAAATTTGAACCGGCTCTAATTCTTTGTTCTGATAAAACCATTTCTCTTCTTTGGAAATGAAAATATCAAGCGGCTGATATTTGCTTTCCGGCAAATGTTCAATGATTTGTTTTCCGGTTTCAAGGGAAACCTCGTGTTCGTTTGACGGCCCCCCTCTTAACACTCCGATTCTAATTTTTGGCATACCCAGTAAGACTAAATCGAATATTTCTTGCTAAATCCGCAAGTGGACATCCGACTATTATTATGTTTAATTTTAATTTTGCAATAAAACATGTTTATACCACGCAAGAAACTAGATTTAGCATTCGATTTTGTCTTACTGGGCATAAATGGGTGCGGCAGGACTTGCACCTGCGAAGCCCGTTAGGACGACAGTTTTACAGACTGTTCCGTTTGCTACTCCGGCACACACCCGAGTCAGAACTTGAATTTATAGCAATAGTAACAAAAAATTCAAAGTTTTTCAATCTCACCGAGTTGATTTTTCTTTTTCCAAAATACGCGAGGAGGTTAAAATTTCCAGCTTATCTCCCTTGAGTTCAATTTTAATCGTGTCTCCGTGTTTGGAAAAACCGGCGATTATTTTATCGGCAATCGGATTTAAGATATTGCTTTCAATGTATCTTTTGATTGGTCTCGCGCCGAAATTAGGGTCATACGCCTCTTTGGCGATGAATTCCTGCGAGTCTTTGCTTATTTCCAATTTTATTTCTTTTTCTTTCAGCCGTTCCTGAACTTTTCTGATTTGAATTTTGACGATTTCCATTAGTTCGTTTTTACCCAGAGAATTAAACACGATTATTTCATCAAGCCGGTTTAAAAACTCCGGCCGGAATTTAGTTTCCAGACTCTTTTTAATTCTTTCTTTGAATTCTTCCTGGCGGCGGAACGGCTCTTCTTTTTCCTCGCGAGTGGCAAAACCGAGCTCGCTCATTTCGCGGATGTATTCCGAGCCGACATTTGAAGTCATAATGATAATCGCGTTTTTGAAATTAACATGCCTTCCTTTGGCGTCGGTAAGCCGGCCGTTGTCAAAAACCTGAAGCATAATGTTAAAGACTTCGGGATGCGCTTTTTCAATTTCGTCAAAAAGCAAAACCGAATAAGGCCTGTGCCTGACAAGTTCGGTAATCTGGCCTCCTTCTTCGTAGCCTACATAGCCGGGCGGAGAGCCGATGAATTTTGAAACCGAATGGCTCTCCATATATTCCGACATATCAACTCTGATGAGCGCTTTGTCGTCGTTGAACAAAAATTCCGCCAAAGCCCGCGCCAATTCCGTCTTTCCCACGCCCGTGGGCCCCAAAAACATAAAAGAGCCGGAAGGCTTGTCCTGGTCGGAAATTCCGCTTCTCGCTCTCCGGACGGCGTTTGAGATTTTTTTAATCGCCTCTTCCTGCCCGACCACCCGTTTTTTGAGTTCTTCTTCCATCCGCAAAAGTTTTTTGGCTTCTTCTTCAAGCATTTGTTTTACGGGAATGCCGGTCCAGCGAGCCACCACTTCAGCGATTTCTCCGGGCCCCACTTCTTCTTTGAGCACTCTTGTTGAAGATTGAATACTTTTTAAAATTTTGTCTTCTTCTCCGATTTTTTTGTTGAGAAGCGGGATTCTGCCGTAACGAATCTCCGCCACTTTGGCGAAATCTCCAACTCGCTCCGCCTGCGCCGAAGCGTTTTTAAGCTCGTCAAGTTCTTTTTTCATCGCCCGGATGGCGCCAATCGCCTCTTTTTCGCGCTTCCATTTCGCCTCAAGCCCCGAGGTGCTCTCTTTAAAATCGTCAATTTCTTTTTGAATTTTCTTGATTCTGGATTGCGCGCCTTTTTTGTTTTCCTTGCGCAAGGCCTCTTTTTCAATTTCAAGCCGCATTATCTCCCCTTGGGTTTTCTCAAGCTCGCCGGGCAAAGAATCTATTTCAAGCCGGCGGGCGGAAGCGGCTTCGTCAATCAAATCAACGGCTTTATCGGGCAAAAAACGGTCGGCAATGTATCGGTGGGAAAGATTAACCGCCGCTTTAAGCGATTCGTCGGAAATCATAATGCCGTGGTGAAGCTCGTAGCGCTCTTTTATGCCTCTTAAAATCGCGAGCGTGTCCTCGGGCGAAGGCTCTTCAACATAAACCGGCTGAAATCTTCTTGCCAGAGCCGGGTCGCGTTCAATGTATTTTTGATATTCTTTCAGAGTGGTGGCGCCAATCGCCCTTAACTCTCCTCTCGCCAAAGGCGGTTTTAACATATTGGAAGCGTCAACCGCGCCTTCGGCCGCTCCCGCGCCGATAATGGTGTGAAGCTCATCAATAAAAAGAATGACCTTTCCTCCGGCTCTTTCAATTTCGCGAAGCACCGCTTTCAGCCGCTCTTCAAATTCGCCGCGGTATTTCGTGCCGGCGATAAGCGAACCCAAATCCAAAGAAATTATTTCCTTGTCTTTCAAAGACTCGGGAACATTGCCCCTGGCGATAAGATTGGCAAGCCCTTCGGCAATAGCGGTTTTCCCGACGCCCGCCTCTCCTATTAAAACCGGATTGTTCTTTGTCCGCCTTGAAAGAATCTGCATCAATCTGCGAATTTCTTCTTCGCGGCCGATCACCGGGTCCAGCTTGTCTTCCCTCGCGAGCTTTGTAAGGTTTTTGGCGTAACGCTCAAGAACTCTTAATTTTGTTTCCGGCTCAATGTCGGTAACGCGCTCCCCTCCTCTTATTTCGGCTATCGCCTTGGAAACTTTTTCTCTGGCAAGATTGTTCCTTTCCAGAATTATTTGGGCTCGGGAAGGAATTTCAAACAGCGCCAAAAAAATGTGTTCAATGGAAACAAATTCATCTTTCATTCCTTGAGCGATTTTAATTGAAGTTTCAACAATCCTGGCGAATTCCTGGGTAAGATAAATTTGGCCGGGCGCGACAACAACCGAACCGTTTTTTCTCGCGTTAAGTTCGTTAATCACCGAATCAATCAACAGAGTGATATCTATCTCTAATTTGTCCAAAACAGCTAAGACGGCGTTGTCTTCCTGAAGCAAAATTCCGGCAAGCAAATGCAGGGCTTCAACCTGATTTTGGCCGCGCTCCGCCGCCATTTCATGCGCCCTTCTGATGGCTTCTTGGGCTTTAATCGTAAAATTTCCAAAGGGGAACATCATATAAAAAAATTTCTAATGACTAATGTCTAATTTCTAATCAAGCTCCAAATCCCAATGACTAATAATTGAATTCTTTTAGACATTAGACATTTTAGCATTGGGCATTGATTAGAAATTAGGAATTAGGAATTTGACATTTATTTCTCATATTACAGGTTTTCCGGGACTTCCGCAAGAGATAATAGTAATCTACACACATATTGCACTTTTTAGATATTAAATACGTGCCTGATCTTATTGAAAACAAACAATATTGCCAATTTACAGTCATTGATTGCGCTTCTAGATGGAGATATTTAAAAATATACGAAGATTATTCGGCATCTAAAATACCTTAGCGCCTTACACTAAGTATCTTCGTTTTTAGAAATTATTGATGACCCTTTCGGAAGCCGTGACCGCCGAAATTCTGCATTGCAATAATTCCGGAGTTCGGCCGCCTGAAGCCGTAACCGCAGTTCGCTGAAATATAAAACCCTCTCTCGCATTGCGAGAGAGGGTTTTTTGTCCAAAGGGCCAAGAGACCAAGCTCTCAAACAGGAACCAAGTTTCCAATGGTCCAAGGGCTTTTTACTTGCGGGGAAGACAGAAGACCCACCAGTCGTCAGGACTCCAGACGTAGGCAAAAGAGCTCCAATAGCTGTTGAGCCAGAGCCCCGAGTCACCGCGCTCCACGCGGAACACGAGCAGGTAGCCACAGGAACCAGTAATGGGTTTCATTCCGACGAGAATCCACTCGCCGTTTGGCTGGTCCTGATATTGCAGACGCAGTTGAGGACCAACTTCTGGCGGGCAGAGAACGAGTCCAAGCTCCTTGGTGCGTTTGTATATCTGGTCGCGCCGGGCGCCTTTTTTGAAACCGAGTTCAGCGACCGTGACTTTGACCAAATCCACCTCGGTTTTCTCGGCGGCCACTGTGAAAGCGGGCTTTCCGAGAATGTCGCTGGCCCAGTCGCTGATATCGAATCCGTTGTCATTTAGGACTTTGCGGAAATCATCAGTGGCCTTGAGGCCGGTGCCGAGTTTGATGGTTTTCCAGGTTTTGAACTTATGCTCCGCTACCTGGATTACCGTCTCGCCGGACAGAAAGCGTTTAACACCTTCCATACCTCCCAGCTTATTGACGATAGCCTCCACCTGTCCCAAGGTCAGTTTTCCATACTTCATTTTGTTCTCTCCTTTCTCGGCTTTTCGCCGAAAATTTTTCCTCTTCCCGAGGTTATGGGGCTAAACCGCCGTCAGGGCAGTCATAGCCAGAAAACACCGAAGAACAATCAGTATCTTTTGGCTATAACTGCCTTTTCGCAAATATTTTTGTATTGGAAAGAACAAACAGTAATTATATCGGTATTATACACCCAGATATTAAATTTGTCAATAGTTCCGTAATTCTATGTCAAAATACAATATTATCCGTTATTTGATTGACCCGGGAAAACCCGCTCAGAACGGAAAAGTTGAGAGATCTCATAAAACAGATTGGGAAATGTTTTACGAGAGAAATGAATTCAGAAATTTGCAAGAATTGGAAACAAAAATTAAAATATGGAATAATAATTACGATAATTCAGAGCATTGCACTCTGGACGGATTATCGCCTAACGAATTCCTTAGATTGTCTGAAGCGCAAAATGTCTGTGTTTAAAATATGATTTTTAAAAAGTTTCATATAAATTTATACCCGCCTGCTTAATGATTTCATGAAGAGTGCCTTTTGGCAAATCTTTATTGTGAAAAGGCACTATAACACGACGGTGATTCTTGGGGTGAAAAAAGATTAAATGACTGCCCTTTTGCCGCTTTAAGACAAAACCATTTTTCTTGAGTAAAGAGATGACTTTCCCGGATTTTAAAGCTTTAGGCATTAATTTTAGCGGGAAATTTCACTTCAATATCTCCAAGATAAAAGTCGGAAATTTTAGGAAGAGCTTCTCCTTCCTCAATTAAATCTTCTAAATATAATTCAATCGCCTCGCGAGCCATAGCCGTAGCCTCTTTTAAACTTTTGCCGTAGGTTACACACCCCAATAGCGCTGGAACAACTACGGTAAAACCTCCTTCTGGTTCGGCGCGAAAAATTACCTGAAAATGTAAATTATTGATTTTAATATTTTTTGATTTTTTCATTATCTCTATTTTACAAATTTTCCGGGACTTCCGCAAGAGCGATATAGCGCATTATAAATACAATGTAAAAAAGCGCCAATCGGCCTTCTTGGCCGTGGCGCTAAATACACCCTATTGTTCTAAAAAGTATCCTAAATGTTCCAATTCTGGGTCTTCACTAAAGATGTTTGGTTCCAAAACCTCTTTTTTCCTTAATTCGGCAATCCTTTCCAGGTTGGGTACGTTAAAATACTGGAAAAGCTTCTTGATCCCCTTGGGTGTTAGCCGAAAATCTTCAATGAAACTAGATCCGCGAGCTCCTGGCCATGTATGATGTTGGCAATGAATAATATCATCGCCGGGAATCACAACAAATCTAATCGTTTCCCCATTATAACGTTCTTCTTCTTCGCACCAAAACCGGAGGCAACAGAGATGAGGATGAGGTTCACCCCAGAGAAAGTTTTTTTCTTTAATTTCCTTCTTATATTGCCATCGCTCGAGCAACTTCTTCAACCCTTTTTCATACCTTTTATTACTAACAATGGCAACAATACAATTTATAGCTTCTGTTACCTCATCTCTCAGTTTCTCCAGTTTTTGTTTTCCCCTCAGTTCTAACACATCTGCTATCTTCATTATCGTAGTTTCTATCTCCTCTTCTATCTTCATTTCTTCTTTCTTTTTCTCCTCTTGCTCTTTCTGAAAAGCTAGATTAATCTCTCTAAGCGACATAGAATGACCCTCCTTAAAAAGGTTTATAAAATAAAATATTAAAGAAAGTTCAACCCCCAGGCTAAGTATATTAAAAATCTTGTTAAAAGTCAATAATTAAATTTTAGGAGATTAAAATTTAAAAATTTATTTCTTACAAATTCTCCGGGACTTCCGCAAGGGTAGCTTTTAAAACGGCTTCTTTCCCAGCCTGCAAAACCTTTAAATTAACCATATCGCCGACTTTCTTTTTAGCGATAAGTTTTGCCAGAGAGTTTTCTTTATTTATTTTCTCGCCTGAAAATTCAAGTATAATATCTTCTTTTTTGAGCCCTAATTCTTTTGCCGGAGATTTGTCAATAACCTCGGAAACTAATGCGCCGTAATCAACCGGCAAGTTTTTTTCTTTTTGCAACTCCGGAGTGATGATTGCGTAACGAACGCCCAAAAACGGATAGCTTATTTTGCCGAGAGTTTTTACATCCTCAATTGCTTTTTTAGCTAAATTTATCGGAAGAGAAAAACCGATATTTTCCGCTCCTCGGGCCGTGGCGACATTAAGGCCGATTGCCCGTCCGTTCAAATCCAAAAGCGGGCCGCCGGAGTTCCCGGGATTGATAGCCGCGTCGGTCTGAATCACGTCCTGCAAAATTTCAGGCCCTTTTGCCGAACCGGTCGCGATAACCGTTCTTCTTAATCCGGAAATCACGCCCGCCGAAACGGTGTTTTGAAATTCGCCCAGCGCGTTGCCGATAGCCACCGCGGTTTGCCCGATTTTTAATTTATTTGAATCGCCCAATTTAACGAAAGAAACTCTTCCGGCTTCAACCTTTAAAATCGCGATGTCGTAAAACGGGTCTCTCGCCAAAACTTTTGCTTCAAATTTCCTGCCGTCGTTCATAACAACCGAATAAGAAGCTTCTTTATCTTCCACAACATGGCGATTGGTCAGCAAAAACCCATCGCTTGAAACAAAAAAGCCCGTGCCGCTTGAAACCTGCTGGAGTTCCGTTCCTTTTTGGCGATACTGGGGGATTTTAAAATCAGGAGACAATCCTTCGCCGAAAAATCTTTTGAATAATTCGTCGTTTTCAAAAGGATTGATAAAATACCGCTCTATCACCGGAAGGTCTTTGGTCGCGATAATGCTTACAACCGCCGGCGAAGTTTCGGAAACAAGCTTAACAATCAAATCTTCCTGCGTGATTATAATCGGATTAACCGGCGAAACAGCCGGCTTTTCCCGTTCTTCCGGTTTTATTTTTTCAATCACTTTCGTGATGCTCTGGGTAAATAAAGGCGGGGCTTGTTTAACCAAGGTGGCTGTAATAATAGCCGTTGCTAAAGAAGTCATAAAACTTACCAATAATATCAGCAACACAAATTGAGTTTTGGTCAGCTTATCTATGTCCATAATTTAAAATTAAAATTTAAGAATTTCTTTGGCTATTTTTTTCGCTTCTTTTTTCCATTTTTTTTCATCCGAAGTGTCAACTTTAAAATTTATAAACGGGAACTTTTTTAAAATAAAATTTAGCGGCTCTTTGTTGTTTGATTTATAGTTTCTGGGCGTCATCCGCCAAAATTCGCGAATCGCCACTACTGCTCCTTTATTCTTGCCTGTCCAAACGCTGCCAGCTCCGCCGGAAAAACTTTTTGGGGAATATTTTGCATTGATAAGCCGTCCTATAATTATATCTCTATCGGCGTAAGTTTGAATATAAAAAACTTTGGCTCCGAATTTTTTGGCTATATCGCTTAACATTCCTTTCTTTTTTATCGGACCGTAATCAGAATCCAAAACCGCGTTTCCGCCTTTGCTGATTATTCCGACTAAAGTATTTTTGGTGATTTCGCGAACTGATTCATAACCGCATTTTTGCCGCCTCAATAAAACTCTTATCTTGTCTCCTTGAATAACCGTTCCTTTAATGAGTTGGGCGATAAATCTTGAAATTGTGCTTTTTCCGGAACCAACGCTTCCAACCATAGCCGCAATAACGGGAATTTTTGTCTTCCTTGGATAAACCCCGTTAGAAGTAATCCCGCGCGGCGGGATGCCGTTCCGATTGCGGAACGGACTTCTAACGGGGTAAATTTTCAGCGAATCAAAAAAAACTTTTTGCGCTTTTTGCTCTTTTTCATTAAGTTTTTTATTCATAAGTTTAATTGGGTAAAGTCCAGTATTTCGGACCTAATGCGATAAAATCACATAAAATCACAACATCAGGAATATGATAAAATGTCTACAACGCAATAATACCAAAAAATTCCGGAAATTGAAAGATGGATGTCTTCGCTATTTGGCCAAAACTTTCCAAAAAGATTATCAAAAAAGTAATTTCCAATAGAAAACATCAGACTCTCCGGCATTGTTCAGATGGATGAAGCCTACCGGGACGGCAAAAAGAGTGGGTTTTCCATAGCGGCAGCTAAAGAGAATCAAAGAAGAAAAATGGCTGTTCGGATTGTTTTAAAACTTTCTTGATTGGTGTTCCCGTTACGCAAACCCTTGACAAGGGTTTAATTACTTGCTATGATTTTATCAGGTCAAAAATAAAAAGAGGGGCAGTTCTTTAATTCTTTAACCGAATTCAGTCTCTGACCTGGACTGGGTTTAAGAAACAAAAAATAGGAGGTGGTAAGATGGAAATCAAGTTTGACATGGAGGGTGGCTGTAATCTCGTGGAGGGTGTTGGTTTTAGACACATCAAAATAACAGAACTGGAAGTGGTTTCGTTCCTTAGACCGGGCGAAGAATTCATCAGTGGCGAGGAGATGGTGGTCCGGGCGAAGGAGCTCGGCGCTAATCTTAGTCGGCGCCACGCCGAATACCTGCTGGAGCACCATGATGAAATCCCCAAAGAGTTCCAAAAATACTATTTGGTATTTACGGGAACAATTTTGAGCGACCATAGTGGCCACCGGCTCGTCCCGTACCTCTACTGGGATGGCAAGCGATGGTTCCTGAGCTTTTACTGGCTTGGGCACGATTTGTACTCCAACTATCGGCTGGTGCGTCTTCGCGACTAACTTCGGTTCTTTATGCCTCGGGGCTTTTTGTCCCTTGGCAACGGCCCTGCGTCATTGACGTAGGGCTTACTTTTTTTGTTAGTATGTTCTCGGTTATGACTAAGGGCAACCGAATTCCGAGATTATAGGCAGATAAATGACTTTTCTATTCGGAGGTTAAACCTCCGATAGTCAATTTTTCAGCGATTTGCCATACTTGACCGGCGCCGATGGTTGCGACAAGCAAATGAGATTTTAACTTTTTAATCCTCAAAACCTCTTTTTCGGCTTTTTTATAATTCGCGGAAAAAACGACTTTGCGATTGTATTTTATAAATTCTTTAAAAAATTTCAAATCCAGACTTCGGTCTTTTTTCATTCTTGCTTTTTCCCGCGCCGACGAATAAATCGGCAAAAGAATAATTTCATCGGCTTTGCCGAACGACTTGGCAAATTCTTTGAAAAAAAGTTTTGTGCGGCTGTAAGTATGGGACTGAAAAACGGCAACGATATGATAATTACCGAAATTTTCTCTTAAAGTTTTCAAAGTCGCTTTTATTTCTTTTGGATGATGAGCGTAATCGTCAATAATGACAAAATCGCTTTTCGGATTTGTCCAAAAATCAATTCTTCTTTTTACTCCTTTAAAATCCGCCAAACCCGCTTTTATCGCAACCGGTTTTATTTTTAAAAATCTCGCCAATCTGACCGCCAAAAGCGCGTTTTGGCGATTGTGTTCGCCGAGAAGCGAAAATTTGCTTTGCCTTAAAATCTTTTCATCTTGCGTTTGAGGATAAATGATTGAACTTTTTAAATTTCCCCCAAGTTTGCGGATTTCGCTTTGATGAACGACTATTTTCCCGCCCTTTTTAAGATTTTTGGCAAAATCGCGAAAACCCCGGATATAATCGTTTTTATCTTTGAAAGTGTCGGGATGGTCATAATCTATATTGGTAATAACAATGTATTGCGGCTTTAACGAAAGGAATTTTTTTTGGTATTCGTCGGCTTCAACGACAAAAAACTCCGAATCGCCAGAGAGCGAATTGCTTTCCCAATTTTTAACCATTCCGCCGACCACCGCCGAGGGCTTTAAACCGGCCTTTTTCAAAAGATGAGCCAATAAAGCGCTCGTCGTGGTTTTTCCGTGGCAACCCGAAACCGCAATTCCTTGCTTTTGATTAAAAAACAAAGCAAGCGCTTCGCCATAGCTTATTTGAGGAATCCGCAATTCCGCCGCTTTTTTTCTTTCAAGATTATTTTCCGGATAAGCTCCGGAATAAACGACGAAATCCAAGTCATCGCTTATATTTTGAGCCGAAAACGACTTAACTTTTATTTTTAATCTCCTTAAAATCTTGTCCGTTGGAAACGAATCTTTGACATCAGAACCGCTTATCTCAAATCCCCTTTTCGCGAATAATTCCGCCAAAGCCGAAGTCGCCGCTCCTTTTATACCGATTATATGAATTCTCCTCATAACTTTAATTTATATTCTCTGATTAAATTATAAACCGCGCCACCCTGCTTTAATTTACTTTCCATGGTTACGGGCAAAGCGATAAAAATTCTTCTTTTCGGCATCCCAGTAAGACTAAATCGAATATTTCTTGCTAAATCCGCAAGTAAACATCCGACTATTATTATGCTTAATTTTAATTTTGTAATAAAACATGTTTATACCACGCAAGAAACTGGATTTAGCATTCGATTTTGTCTTACTGGGCATTTAAAAAATATACCATTTCAGGTAAAATTTTAAAATGAACTCGCAAGAAGAGCTTGTTTCTTATTTGAAAGAAATCGGAGTTTTGAAATCTCCGCATTTGGCGGAAGCGTTCTTAAAAATTGACCGCAAGGATTTTGTCCGGGAAGATTATAAAAACCTGGCTTACGACGACCATCCCCTGCCAATTGAAGAAGGACAAACAATTTCCCAACCCTACACGGTCGCTTTTATGATGGAGCTTTTAAATCCTCAACCCGGGGAAAAAATTCTGGATATAGGGGCCGGTTCGGGCTGGACAAGCGCCATTCTCGCTTCTGTCGGCGAAAAAAATAACGGAAAAATTTTCGCGATGGAAAAAATTCCGGAACTATGCGATTTTAGCAAAAAAAATATCTCAAAATATAATTTTATTGAAAAGGGAATTATTGAGTATTTTTGCCGGAGCGCGGAAAACGGTCTCTTTGAAAGAGCTCCTTTTGACAAAATACTTTGCTCCGCTTCTCTGGAAAAAGAAATTCCCGAATCGTGGAAAAATCAGCTTAAAGCCGGAGGAATAATAGTGTCGGCGATAAAAAACTCTATTTGGCGTTATGTAAAAAATAAGGACGGCTCTTTTGAAAAAAAAGAATTTCCGGGTTTTGTCTTTGTGCCGTTTGTGAAGAGAAGCGGCAAAGAATTCAGATGGAAAAATTTTCTCGCTGTTTTCTCTGGGCTCGTTTTTATTTGCTCGCTCGCTTTTTATTACCTTGTTTTTGTTCCTCCGGCAAACCCTTTTCAAAACAAGATTTTTATCGTTGAAAAAAACCAAACAGCCAAGGAAATCTCGCGAAATCTGGCAAAAGAACGAATCACGCGTTCTTCTTTTGTTTTTAAAACATTGGTTTGGCTGAAAGGAAAAGAAAAACAAATAAGAGCCGGAAAATATATTTTTGAAAAACCGTCTTCCGCCCTGAAAACTTTGGATATAATCTTGGCGGGGCCGATTGTTGAAACTAAAAAAATTACAATCCCCGAGGGCGCGAATCTTAAACAAATCGGGGAAATTCTTGAAAAAGAAAATTTTTTTTCCAAAGAAGAATGGCTTGCTTTCGCAAAAAACCCGAACTTGGAAGGTTATCTTTTCCCCGACACTTATTTTTTTGACAAAAGCGCGACTCCGGCGGAAGTCGCCCAAACAATGGTTGAAAATCTTGAAAGCAAAATAACCGAGGAAATGAAAAAGGAAATGGAAAAAAACGGATTTAGTTTTTATGAAATTTTAACGCTTGCTTCGCTGATTGAAAAAGAATCGTTTGATTCGCTGGAAGAACGCAAAATGATTTCGGGAATTATCCAAAAACGGCTGAAATCAAAAATGCCTCTTCAGATTGACGCGACAATCGCCTATCTTACCGGAAAACCAAGCTCAAAAATCGCCGAGGAAGATTTAAAAATTGACTCTTTTTATAACACTTATAAATATAAGGGACTGCCCTCTGGCCCCATCGCCAATCCCGGGCTTGATTCAATAACAGCCGCGATTTACCCGAAAAATTCCCCTTTCTGGTATTACCTTCACGCTAAAAACGGCAAGATTTATTACGCGAAAAATTTTGAAGAGCATAAATTGAACAAAGCAAGATATTTATATGAGTAAATCGCAAATAACGAATCGCAAATGGCGAATCGCAAAAATTATTGTCTTTATCATTGCAGTCGGTCTCTTTTTTATCTCCAATGCCGCTACTGCGGAAACAATTGACCCGCAAAAAATCAAAGAACAAAGAAAAAAACTGGAAAAAGAGCTTCAGGAATACGAATTTCAAATCAACAGATACCAAAAATTGATTGAAGAAAAACAAATACAAGCCACGACAATGGAACGCGACATCGCCATTTTAAACGCGAAAATTGACAAATTAAAGCTGGAAATAAAAGCGCGCAAAATCGCGATTGAAGAATTGGCGCAAGAATTAGCGGAAAAAGAGAATTCAATCGCGAAACTTGTCAAAAAAAGCGAAGCAATTAAAGAATCTTTGGCGGAATTATTGAGGCAAGTCTATGAAATTGAACAAAATTCGCTGATTGAATTGATTCTTAATAAAGAAGAATTCTCTGATTCATTCAAGGAAATTGATTCGCTGGAATTGGCGCAATCTTCTCTTCAGGATTCGCTCGGCGCTCTTCGGATTTCCAATAAACAATTGGAAGAAGAAAAAAATTCCCTTGAAGAACGGCAAACCGAAGAAGTCCGGCTTAAAATCACCCAGGAATTATCAACAGAGACAATAAAAGAAAAAGAAAAAGAACAGAAAGAAATTCTAAAAATAACGAGAGGAAAAGAAAAAGAATATCAAAAATTTCTGAAAGAGCAGGAAAAAAGCGCGGCAACCATCCGTTCGCGGCTTTTCCTTTTGGCGGGCTCGCCGGCGATTCCTTTTGAAAAAGCGATTGAATACGCCAATCTTGCCTTCAATACAACCGGCGTCAGGCCCGCTTTTTTACTGGCGGTCATAACCGAAGAATCAAATTTGGGACGCAATATAGGAACCGGCGACTGGAAAGAAGAAATGAAAAAATGTCCGAAGCAACAAACGGCTTTTCAAGAAATTACGCAAAAACTCGGACTTGACCCGAACTTAATGCCGGTGAGCAAACGCGCCTGGTACGGAAACTGCGGAGGAGCGATGGGTCCGGCGCAGTTTATGCCAACTACTTGGCTTTTATACGAAAATAGAATTAAAAATTTGGTTGGCGAAAAACCCAGTCCTTGGAATCCAAAACACGCTTTTCTAGCCGCGGCTTTATATCTTAAAGATGTGGGAGCGGCTAACGGCGGGACGAATTCGGAAAGAACCGCCGCCTTAAAATATCTCGCCGGCTCAAATTGGAACAAAAAAGCTTATTCTTTCTACGGAAACGAAGTTCTGGAAATCGCGTCAAAGTATCAAAAAGAAATTGACATCGTCAAGGAGAGTTAAACTTTCGGCGGGCGAAAACCCCAAACGCCCAAAACCAACGAAGCGGCCACCGTGGTCCCCAAAATTACAAAAATATTCGCCTCGGGCCTCAACCAGATTACATAAGCCGCCAAAGCCCAAATTATAATTATCGTAATGCCGATCCAAGGGTACTTCATGCCAACAATATAAAAAATTAAAGATAAAAAATCAAATATTCGCGCATTACATCAATCCTTTGATTTCCTCGCGCAACTCCGGATATTTCTCAATTAAAAAAGCGACCAGATTTTGAAATTTTTCCCGCAAAATATAATACTTTTCTTTTTCTTTTAAACGGATTTCTTCGGTTTCCTCGGCTGATTTGGCGTAATCAACCGCGATGAGTTCTTCTTTTTCTTCAAAATGTTCTTCAACGATTTTTTCTATTTCCCTGATATTGTGTCTCGCAAAAAACAATTTTATCGCTTCGGGCATGCTGAAATTATTGTTGAGTTTGATACAAACCATATCAATAATCGCCAACGCCCGGAAAAAAGCGATTGCTTCAAGAGGAAGTTTTATTTTGTATTTCTCGGCTTCTCTTATTATTTTAAAAAAAACCACGGCCGAACTCCTTTTTGCCGGAGAAAGAGCGGGATTTCCGCTGTTTAAATACCATTCTTCAAGAAGATATTTTATGTCCGAGAGCAATTTTTTCGCTATAAACTCAAAAATTTTATTGTAAATCAAAAAATAACGCTCGTTGCGTTCTATCAAAATTTCAATATCAGGAGCTAAAACCTGGTACCCGAAATCGCAGAAATTTTTCGCCCCTGATTCAAAATCCTGTTCCGCCGCCGCTTTGATGAATTTTAAAAGAGGAATTCTTCCGTGTTCCGGCCTCCCGACAATCCCAAAATCAACATAACCGATTTTGCTGTGGGGCAAAATCATTAAATTCGCCGGATGGGGGTCGGCGTGGAAAAAGCCGTCAATAAAATACTGCCTCATTAAATCAACCAAAAAATCATCGGCGATTTTCGCAAGATTAATGTGTTTTTCTATTAAAATTTTCCGCGTTTTTTCGGGGTTTTTTTCCAGCGCCAAAAGAAGTTTATTCGCCGGATAACCCTCAATAAACTCCTGAACCAAGACTCTTTTTGCCGCGTATTCGGGATAAATTTTCGGAACAACGACATCCGCGAGCCGGTGTTTTCTCAAAGCGTGCTCATAAATAATTTCGGCGTTTCGCGCTTCAATCCGGTAATTAAGCTCTTCTTTGAGCCAATTCTCAAGCTGGCGAATTATTTCTTTTACGGTTATGGCTCTCAATAAACCGAAACTGTCAAGAATCAACGCCAAGAATTTCAAGACAATCATATCGGCCCGGATATAAGTTTCCACTCCCGGTTTTAAAATTTTAATCACCACTTTCTCGCCTTTTAATCTGGCTTTATAAACCTGGCCGAAGGAAGCGACCGCGAGCGGCTTTTCTTCAATTTCCTCAAAAATATCTTTTATTTCTCTGCCTGTCTCTTTTTTGAAAATAAAAAACATCTCCTCGTTCGGTATCGGAGATTCGCTGTCAAAAAGGTCCCAAAGAGCCAAAGCGTATTTTTGAGGCAGGAGGTCAAGCCGCATCGCCAAAATCTGGCCCAGCTTCACGAAAACGCTCCCTAAATTTTCAAGAATCAGTCTTAATTTTATCTCCGAAGATTCTTTTGTGAAAAAAGAGTGTTTCGCAACGATAAAAATAACCGAAATCAATCTTCCGGCAACAAGAGGAATAATGGACATAAGATTTTAAGCGCTTCTAAAGCCGACCATTGCGAAAACAACGCTTACCGCCACGCCGATTATGTAAAGAAAAGAAGCGTCAATGTTCTCATTGACCGCCAATATAACCGCAATCGCGATCCAAACCCCGAATATGCTCAATCCAACCCAAGGATACCTCATACCGCAATATAAAAAATAAAAAAGCAAAAATCAAATAGTTCTCAAATTTGTTTCGGCTGATAATCGCGGGGCGCTTTTAAGAGATGTTCTTCAATTTTTTCCCTTGAAAGCAGTCCGGCACGAGCGCCTATTTGCTGAACCACGGACATTGAATTTATCGGCCCCCATTTAAGAGCTGTTTCCATATCCATTCCGAGAGCGATTGCCGCCGTAAAAGTTGAAGAAAAAGCGTCGCCCGCTCCAGTTCGGTCAAGCGGCGGCTTTGGGTCGGGATACATCGGCATAAACCACGTATTATTGTTATCGTAGGCGTACGCCCCTTTAATCCCGTCCGTGATTACAACAATTTTAGGACCGAGTTCTCGCGTCATTTTGAGTAAAATTTTTATATCTTCCGTTCTTGTTCCTAAAATTCTCTGCGACTCCTCTTTGTTGCAGAAAAAAAGTTCCGCTCTTTTGTAAATTCCGGCGAGCGATTCTTTGCCCAGTTTTATCTGATAAGTGCCGGGTTGAAAAGCAAGTTTAACTTCCGGATTATTTTTTAAGTATT
>MHMS01000016.1 GCA_001821615.1 Candidatus Niyogibacteria bacterium RIFCSPLOWO2_12_FULL_41_13
GTCACGGCGCCGTGATGGGAAAACGGAAATAAAATTATTCTGACTATGACCGTCAAGCTGATTATCGCCAAACCAAGGTCGTAATTCGGCATATAATTGGAAAGTAAAATCAGGCCATTGAGAAGCGGCTGAAAAAACGCAAGATTGTAAATTGACGAAAGAAATTCCATATTAGTTGTTTATGGGGTCGTATCCGCCCTTGTTGAACGGGTTGCATCTTAAAATCCGCCAAATGGTTAATTTAAGCGCTCTCAAAAAAGGGAGTTTTGCGAAGGCTTGTTTGCCGTAATGAGAACAAGGCGGATAAAATTTGCAGCTGGAAAAATTTCTGCCGAAAATATTTGAGAAAAAAAACTGATAAAAACCGATAATCCGAATAAAAACATTGTTCACCCCGTTAGAAGTCTGTCTTTATATGATCATATAATCAATTTCGGACAAACAATATATATTTATAGCCCTCGTTAGTTTAAAGTTTAATACAGAATGTTTTCGTAAAAATTTTCTGTCAAAGACTTCTAACGGGGTTCATAAGGAATTTTATAATTTAATCCCCGTTTTTACAAATAAGGAGAGGATTGTCTCTTGAATTTGTTTTGAAGAAAATTCCAAAGAGCCGGGCCTAAAAATCAAAATACAATCAAAACCCGGTTTGAAATCGCTATAATTTTTGCGGATAATTTCATAAGTTTTGCGGCGCAAGGGATTTCTTTTTGACGACTTTTTGCTTAATTTGACCGGAACGATAACGGCGAAACGCGAAAAATCCAAGTTGTTTTCAATGAAGAATAAACTTGCTGTCGGATGAAAAAATCGCCGGCCTGATTTTATAAGTCCCGAAATCAGCTTGGCTGGGACTCGCCGGCTTTTTTTTAGCATATAATTCTAAACCGTGAGTTTTTTTCTGCCCTTATTTCTTCTTTTTTGCAAAACCTTTCTACCCCCGGGAGTTCTTTTTCTTCTTAGAAATCCGTGGGTTTTCCGCCGTTTTTTCTTTTTTGGCTGGTATGTTCTTTTTGGCATACCCAGTAAGACTAAATCGAATAAGAAAACTTATACTTCTTTAGTCTTTGCGTAAGGAATTTTCGACCAGGGGCGATTTTTAAGCAACACTCGCGCTGTTTAGCGTTTTCTTGATTTTTATGTTCTTCTAATCCGCGCCTTAGATCTTTAGTATAGCCAATATAATGATTTCTATCTTTAAGATTTCCTAAGGCATAGGCGTAGAAGAACATATTCGATTTTGTCTTACTGGGCATATTATCCATTCTACAATAAAAAAAATTTATTTCAATTATTTTTTTTATTTCGGATTTAAGTTAGGCTGTTATATAAAACAAATCCACAAATAATTAACACCTTATTAACATTACATTCAATAGCTTTTATTCGTGGATAATCTTATAATCAAAAAATAAATTAAATCTTATCTAAACGTTAAAAACATGGACACTAAAGACTTGTGGAGACAAATTTTATCGGAAATAGAACTTGAAATTTCTCCGGCTAATTTTGCCACTTGGTTTAAAAACACCGATTTGCGGGAAAAACAGAACGACCAAATGCTGATTTCCGTGCCGAATATTTTTGTAAAAGAGTGGTTGGAAGACAAGTATTGTAAATTGATTTTAAAAACAACGAGAAACCACCTGCCGGAAATCAAAATGATTAATTACGCCATAGCGATCCAATCGCCGGCCCAACCCCAAATCCACAAATCAGAAGAAAGCCACCATGCCAAAGAACAGCTTACTTTTAAAGAATCTTATGTTGACCCGGGAACCAATTTGAACCCGAAATACACTTTTGAAAATTTCGTCGTCGGCGCTTTTAATGAATTGGCTTACGCCGCCGGCCAGGCGATTATTAAAAACCTCGGCCTTCTTTACAATCCCTTTTTTGTCTATGGGGGCGTTGGGCTCGGCAAAACCCACCTTATTCAAGCGATAGGCAATACCGTAAAAAAACAGAAAACAAGCATTAAGATTCAATACATATCGGCGGAAAAATTTTTCAAAGAGCTGATTGAAGCGATTCAACATGGAGAAACCAATCTTTTTAAAGACAAATACAGAGCTTGTAATCTTTTGATTGTTGACGATATCCAGTTTATCTCCGGCAAAAACGCGATTCAAGAAGAAATTTTTCACACCTTCAACGCCTTATATGAAAACAACAATCAAATTATATTTTCCTCGGACAGGCCTCCAGCCGCCATCCACAATCTAGAAGAAAGAGTAAGGTCGCGATTTGAAGGAGGATTGATTGTTGACATCAACACGCCTGATTTTGAAACAAAACTCGCTATTTTAAAGTCAAAATTAAGAGAAAAAAATATTGAGGTCAAGCAAGAAATTCTGGAATATCTGGCGAAAACAATAAAAGACAATATAAGAGAATTAGAGGGAGCGCTAAACTCCATTCTTTCCCGTTCTTATTTATTCAGTAAGGAATTAACCCTGGAAGAAGTTCAAAAGACGCTGAGTAAAAATATAAAACCAAAAAAGGTCATCACGCCGAAAGAAGTTATCCAGTGTGTCGCTAATTTTTACGACATCCCGGCAAAAAATCTTCTCGAAAAAACCAGAAGAAAAGAAATAGTCCGCGCAAGGCAAATAGCGATGTATATCTTAAGAGAGGATTTTAACGCCTCCCTGCCTTTTATCGGACAAAAATTCGGCGGAAAAGACCATACCACTGTTTTATACGCTTGTGAAAAAATTAAAAACGAAATTAAAATAAACGAACGGCTTAGGGAAGAATTAAAATATTTAAAAGAACAACTTTATAATATAGTGTAATTTTTTCTGGATATAATATGAATAACTTTGTGAATAATTATAAATAAAACCTTAAATACTAAATCTTGAATTTTAAACTAATTTCTTATCCAAAAATTATCCAACTAATTTCCAACAATTAAATTTATAAATTTCTTTTAAATTTAATAAAAAACAAACAATCCACACTATACACATCCCTACAACAACAAATTATATATATTTAAAATAATAGTAGTTGATTTATGAATATTACTTGTTTAAAAAATCATTTATTAAAAGCGTTAAACCTATCTTCTTCTCAAATGGGAAAAAATCAAAACATCCCGATTTTACAAGGAGGATTTTTAAAAACCCAAAAAAACCAACTATCAATAGAAACTACAAATCTTGAATCCAGTTTAAGGGTGTTTATACAAGTAAAAACAGAAAAAGAGGGAGAAATAATAGCGCCGATAAAAACCCTAATGAATTTAATTTCAAATCTTAAGGATGAAAAAATCAAACTTGAAAAAAAAGACAATAATTTGGAAATTTTATCCCAAAACTCCAAAGCGCTTATTAAATGTTATCCATTAGAAGAATTTCCCTCTTTTCCGTCAATAGGAGAGGGAATTAAAATAAATATTCCCATCAAAGACTTAATCGCCGGATTAAAACCAACCGCCAACTTCGTTTCCAAAAACGAGACAAAACCCGAGATTTCAAGTATTTTTATTTTTAACAAGGAAAATTTTTTAAATTTCGCCGCCACCGATTCGTTTCGTCTTTCGGAAAAAAAAGTGAATTTCATTGAGGAGAAAAATTTTTCTTTTTTAATTCCGTCAAAACACAGCCAAGAATTGATTAAAATTCTGGAAAGCGGGGAAAACCCGCAGGAAACCGCGGAAATCACGATTAATCAAAATCAAATTCTTTTTAAAGGACGGGATTTTGAATATCTTTCTGTTTTAACCTCGGGCGAATTCCCGGAATACAAAAAATTAATACCCGATTCTTTCGTTTCAGAGGCGCTGGTGTCTCTCAAAGATTTAACAGAAGCTATTCGTTCCTCAACTATTTTTTCAAACCGGCTTAATGAAATATTTTTGTTTTTAAACAAAGAAAAACAAAATTTGGAAATAAAAACCCTGAATGCGGATTTGGGAGAATATTCGGCAAAATTCCCGGCGCAAATCAAAGGAGATTCTCTGAATTTAACTTTTAATTGCGAGTATTTGCTTGACGGATTGGAAAATTTCAAAACCGATGAAATTTCGTTGAATTTTGCCGGCGAAACAAAACCCCTTTTAATCAAGTCTTCACAAGACTCGTCTTTGCTTTACCTTATTATGCCGATGAAAAATTATTAGTTATTCGCCCGTCATCATTGTTTTATTTTTCTAATTGATTATTATATTATTAATGCCCAATCTTTTCCCTCAATTTTTCGTCTTTTCTCTTTTAGCGCCTTTTGTTTTAAGAATAGCGCTGGCGTTAATTCTTATTTATCACGGTTATCCAAAGCTTTTTAAAAATTTTCAGGCGACTGCTTCTTATTTTGAGGCGCTCAAAATCAAGCCGGCTAAATTTTGGGTGATTATCGTCGGCTTGGTTGAATTTTTGGGCGGAATTTTTTTATTGTTCGGTTTTTTAACCCAACTCGTCGCGATTTTAGTCGGCATTCAGTTTTTATTCATAATTTTCGGCTTAAAAATTTCAAAGGGGTTTAAAGAGCTTGAATTTGATTTGGCGATTCTGGCGATGGCCTTGGCTTTGATATTTTTGGGCGCGGGCGCGTTTGGCGTTGATTTGCCTTATTTATAAAATGGAGCAAGAAATAAATTTTTACAATCCTCAAAACCAAAAATTCAGCATTGACGAATTAATCGGAGAAATAGTAAATTACATTAATCGGGAGCCTTCCCGTTTTTATCGCATCGTTGTCGGCAGCGACACTAAAGCTGTTTCCGAAACCAGGGTTACGACCGCGGTTGCTGTTTTAAAAGTCGGGAACGGCGGCAGATATTTTATCAGCCATTCTCCTTACCAGGAATTTTTTTCTTTAAAAGAAAGAATTTACAAAGAAGCCGTGGCTTCGGCGACTTTGGCTCAGGAAATAAGGTCAAGGTTGAAAGAAAAACTCGGCGAGGATTTTTTTTGGAACAACAACATCCTCGTTCACATTGATGTTGGCGAGCGCGGACCGACTCAAAGCTTGATTGACGGTTTAAAAGGAATGGTCCGCGGTTTTGGTTTTGAGCCGGTAATCAAGCCCGAAGCGTTTGCCGCCTTCGTTCTAGCCGACAGGCATACCTAGCAAGTGTGGATAAAACGCTTGAAAAATATTTGTTTTGCGGTATAATTAAAAATCTGGTCGAATAGGTTATAAATAAGAGTTGAAAATTGAATATGAATACCTGGATTTATGTCGGAATCGGCGTTATAATTGTCGCTTTGATTGTTTGGAAATTCGTGCTGTAATTGAGAAATAAAAAAGAAAAACCCGCTTTTAGAGCGGGTTTTTCTTTTAGAAAGAAAAGCCAATTATTCCGGCTTGGCTTCGTTTTTTGCCGCGATTCCTTCTCCTTTGACCCCGCCTTCCGTCGCTTCGGCGACCAATTTGCCGGTCCGCGACCTGATGTCTATTTTATAACCGGTAAGTTTGGCGGCAAGATAAACATTCTGCCCTCCCCGGCCGATAGCCAAAGAAAGCTGGTCCTCGGGAGCGATTACCTTCGCTTCTTTTTTATTTTCTTCAATTTCAACTCCTATGATTTTTGCCGGAGAAAGGGCGTTGGCGACGAATTGAGCGGGGTCTTCGGACCACGGAATGATGTCAATTTTTTCGCCGCCCAGCTCGTTAATCACGGCATTCACCCTTACTCCCCGCTGTCCCACCAAAGAACCAACCGGGTCCACACCCTTTATTTTTGAGGCAACGGCGATTTTTGTTCTTGAGCCCGGGTCTCTCGCGATTTCTTTTATTTCAACCGCGCCGCCCGCGATTTCCGGCACTTCAATTTCAAACAATTTAATTAAAAATTTCGGATGAGTTCTTGTGAGATAAACATTTATGTCTTTTATGTTTTTTTCCGTCAAAAGAACCATTGCTTTGATTCGTTCGCCGATTCTGTAGTGTTCGCCGCTGATTTGTTCGTTTCTCGGCATAACCGCTATTACCCGGCCCAAATCAACAAAAACATTGCCTTCGCTTATTCTTTGGACGGCGCCCGAAACAATCTCACCTTCTTTTTTGGAAAACTCCTCAAAAACCAATTCCTTTTCCGTTTCCCGTATTTTTTGGGCGATAACCTGCTTGGCGGTTTGAGCCGCGATTCGGCCGAATTCTTGTTTTTCCTCCAAGGGGAAAGTCAATTCATCTCCGGGCTTCGCGTCTTTTTTGATTTTTTTCGCTTCTTTAAGCCAGATGTGCCGTTCAAGATTAAACACGGCTTTTTTTTCTTCCGCCGGGACGATTTCCATTTCTGTTTTTTCTCCGGACTCCTCTTTTGTTTTTTTAAGCTGTTCCAGTTCCTCTTCGCTTAAAATCATTGATTTATCAACAACGGTTTTTACCTGCCAAAATTCCGTTTTTCCGGTTTTAGAATCAAACTTCGCTCCCACGATTTGACCTTTTGTGCCGTATTCTTTTTTATAAGCCGCGGCCAAAGCCGCCTCAATTCCTTCAATGAGTTTTGCTCTGGGGATGCCTTTTTCAAGTTCAAGCTGTTCCAGGGCGATTTGAAAATTTTTTACGTCTAAAACCACCATTTTATTAAAATTTTAACCCCGATTAGGGGCTTAATGATTTAATGTAGCAAATTTTCCGTTTTTATGTCAATAATGTATAAAAATAAAGCGCAAAGCCGCGGCATTTTCACCCCGTTAGAAATTACGCGGGCTTATAGGTAAGTGGCATACCGGTGCATTCGCATTGCACAGTCCCGAGTTCGATTCTCGGTAAGTCCAAAGGTTAAATTTCTAACGGGGCAAGTTGCCGAGGCAGGAGTTCGATTCTCCTCGGGTCCATCGCGGGTCCACCAGAATTATCGGGACATTGCCGAGGCCCGAGTTCGATTCTCGGTAAGTCCAAAGATAAATTTCTAATGGGAAAAAAAATCGGCGGCGCGCGCAAATATCAATCTTGATGAAGTTGGAAGTTTGCAAGTTATTTATCCGTCAAAAGATAAGCAAAACGAAATGGTTGGTAAAATTAGAAAAATACGAGCGAAAGCAACGGAATTGCGACAAGAGGCGGAAAGCATTGTCGCCGGAGCACAAAAAGAAATAGAGCAAATGATTTTAGCGTAAAATGATTGTGCATAACTTTTTTACATTGCTATTGACAAATAATTTTACATAGATTAGCATGATAGTGTAAGTAATAATTAGGTAATTTTATGGCCAACTATCATGTTTCAAGGCGAGCCGATGGGGATTGGCAAGCTAAAAAAGAAGGAGCGGACAAAGCAGGTGGAATTTTTGACACTCAATGCGAAGCCGAAAAAATGGCAAAGGAATTTTCTGCCAATTCGGGCGGTGGAGAGGTAAGAATTCATGGGCTTGATGGAAAAATAAGAGATAGCGACACGGTGAAGCCGGCTATTGATCCAAATCCGCCAAAAGATAAAGTATATTAAAACTATGCTTTCAAAATTTATTAAACAACAGCGCAAAAAGCATAATCTAACGCAGGATTTTTTGGCGTCCAAGATTGGCGTTTCTCGCCCGACTTATGTTCAGATAGAACAAGGCGAACGGGATTTGACTATCACCGAAGCAAGGAAACTATCGGATATTTTTGGTATTGTTTTTGATGATTTTGTTCAAGGTAAAGATACTTCCGCTATGGTAGAAATTAAAAAGAGCGTTAAAAAAACAAAAAAAGACAAGCAAGAAATGAGAATAAGCGTTCCTCAAAAAAATCTTGAGAAATTCAAAGAGGTTTTGCTTTATGTTTTATCAAAAGTAGGCGGCAAGCCGAATGTCGGCGAAGCCGTGGTTTATAAATTGCTTTATTTTATTGATTTTGATTTTTACGAAAAATTTGAGGAACAGCTTATCGGCGCAACCTATATTAAAAATCATTATGGGCCTACGCCGGTTGAGTTCAAAACTATTATTGACGATATGATTAAAAACGGCGAAGTTGTAAAAGTAGAAGGAAAATATTTTAATTATCCGCAAAGAAAATACTTGCCGATTCGCGAACCAGATTTAACAAAACTAAAAGACGCGCGCGAATTGCGTCACATTGACGAAGTGATAGCAAGATTGGGCGATAAAAACGCCACAGAATTAAGCGAATATTCTCACGAGGACACTCCTTGGCTCGTTGCAAAAGAAAATCAGCCGCTTGATTACGAGGCCGTATTCTACCGCACTCCTAAAACTTCCGTGAGAAATTATGACGAGCAAAATTAACTATGGCGAAACGCCGGAATTTCAAAAAGATTTCAAAAAACTACTCAAAAAATTCAAATCACTTGAGAGCGATTTAGAGCTTGCGAAAATAGCGGCTATTGAGCTTTACCATATCCAAAAGATAAATAATTTAAGTGTTTTTCCGATACAAGGTTTTTGCACGGAAGAAATTTATGTTTGCAAAATTAAAAAATTTGCCTGCAAAGCGTTAAAAGGACGGGGTTCAAAAAGCGGAATACGAGTTATTTACGCTTTTCATTGTCAAAGTTGTAAAATTGATTTTATTGAAATATATTTTAAGGGTGAAAAAGAAAATGAAGACCGCGAAAGAATTAAGGATTATCTGAAAAATTTTGAGCGGCGCGCCAGCTAACGCTGGCACAAATTCCGCCTCGCCCGAGCCGAAGTCCGCCAGAGGTCGGATAAACTCCGCTCTCGCCGCCCTGCTCATCAGAGCAGAGCAACACAAAAAAGTTTTCTTTTCCTTTTACCTGCCCGCCGAAGCCTCGGCACAGGCGGGGAAGAAAAAATCCGGCGCGCGCAAAATCAGAATCGCAACGAAAAAATCCGACAATTCTCTTTACCCCGTTAGAAGCAAAATGCCTCGCGGCTTGCCGCAAGTATGAATAAGGTTTGTTTTAGCGAACACAGGATTTAATGCTCCGCATGGGTTTCTAACAGGGGTTTACTAAATCTCTGTTTTTTGTTAAACAGAACCAGAGATGTTATTTCGGGTAAAGTCTAATTTTTTGGGACGAGTTTTTTAATAGTCCAAGAGAGGAGGATGAAGTGATTCTCGCGCATCACACATGGGTAGCGCTGGCAATACAAAAACTACTGGCGCTATTGCCGATGACATCGGCATTTTCTTTTGGCACATCATTCGTGGCGAGTTTTTTCAGCCACTTTGCGCTGGACAGAATTCCGCACGCGGATTGGGCTTTTGTAGAGGGCGAAGTTGACAGAAGAAAACTGTTTTTGATCGCCTTTGTGGATGTGGGGCTCGCGGTTGCGGTTTGGTTAATCACAAGTTGGGCGTTTTTTGAAATAACGTTCGGCGGGTTTTTTTGTTCTTTTGCCGCGTGCGCGCCGGACCTGAATAAATTTATAAAATTTCCGGCGATAATCAACAATCTCCACGAATTAGCGCATCATTCGTGGCGGAAAAACGGGAATAACGATGGCTTGCCGGCTTGGCAGTTGGGATTTGTAGCCATGATTATTCTCGCCGCCATTTTATCAAAAGCCCTTGGTTCTTAAACTTCCAAGGGTCTTTTTATTTTTAAATTTTTTCCTATAATTTATAAAAATGACTCTTCCGACTCATACTATAAGCGGTTTATTTATTGCTTCCTGGTTGCCGCCGGGCTTGGCGCAAGTAGCGGCTTTTGGAAGCCATTATCTTCTTGACGCAATACCCCATTGGGAAAAAAACAAAACAAGAATAAGAAACAACGCATCATTGCTCGGCGTTATTTCGTTATTTGAATTGTTTTTATCGTTTGGATTATATTTCTGGGTAATGCGCGCTTACGGAATAACCATTGAATTTCATTATCTTTCCGCCGGCATTCTTGCCGGCCTGCCGGATGTCGGCAAGGTGATTGACGGAAAAATAATTGACCTCCGTTTGCTTTTAAACAAATGGCCGATAAAAACATTCGGCTGGCTGCACACTCGCGTCCATAGCTGGGAAAACGGCGTTTACCGCCAACAAAACAAGGGTTTGCCGATGTTTCAGGCGATTTTTACGGCAGCCGTCGTTATAAATCTCGTTTTGTAACGACTCGCCCCGTTAGAAAGTTCGCTCCGGCGGACGACAATTTTATCCAGAGAGTAGACGACTTGTTGACAACTTTTATTTTTTAAATTATCATAAAGTTGTCAACTACCCTATGGATATAGAAGGCATTATTTTAAAAAAGCTTGGAAAAAACAAAAAAATAAAAGCAGCCGATATTGTTAAAGCCAGCGGTTTTTCACGCGCTTACATAAACCGTTTTTTTCAAAAATTGAAAAATGAGGGCAGAATAATCCTTTTGGGCAGGGCGAACAAGGCTTATTATGTGCCGGCTGACAAAAAAACCGTTGCTCGGGCGAGAAGCTTAATTTTAAGCGTCAGGAAAATTCTGCAAAACAAAAATCTTTCCGAGGACTTAGTTTTAGACCAGATAAAGCGGGAGACCGGTATTTTCTTTAATTTACCCCAAAATATTTCCAATATTATTGATTACGCTTTCAGCGAAATGCTGAATAACGCCATTGAACATTCAAAATCTCTGAAAATAGAAATTCGGGCGCAACGCAGCGCCGCCGGAGTTGTTTTTGAAGTAAGAGATTGGGGAGTCGGAATTTTTAATAATATAAAGAAAAAAAGGAAATTAAAAAATGAATTTGAGGCGATTCAAGATCTTTTAAAGGGCAAGCAAACCACCAGCCCGAGAGAGCACACCGGCGAGGGAATTTTCTTTACTTCCAAGGCGGGGAATATGCTGGCGATTCAAAGTTCAAGAAAAAAATTGATATTCAACAATATATTGGACGATATTTTTATAAAAGAAGCGGAAAAAACGATTGGCACAAAGGTTATTTTCCAAATTGAGCTTAAATCCAAAAGAAATCTCGCCGGCATTTTTAAGAGATATTCCGACAAGGCGTTTTCTTTCGCTAAAACAGAAACAAAAGTATTTCTTTACAAAATTGATACGGATTTCATTTCCCGTTCTCAGGCGAGAAGAATCGTCTCCGGCCTGGATAAGTTCAAAAACATAGTTTTAGATTTCAAGAGCGTGGATACGGTCGGTCAGGCGTTTGCTGACGAAATTTTTCGCGTTTGGCAACGGTCGCATCCCGATATTAAAATAGAATATCGCAACGCCAATAAAAACATTGAGTTTATGATAAAACGCGCCGCTCGGCCTGCCTCGTAGATTTTTATCACTGGGCGTTGTAGGGATTGAACCCACGGCCTTCTCGGTGTAAACGAGACGCTCTGCCACTGAGCTAAACGCCCCCTTGCTGAATAAACGGTCGCTCTACTCCAACCCTTGTCGGAGTCCGACAGCGGTCGGACCACTGAGCCAACCGTCTAATTTATGCGGGAAGGGGGAGTCGAACCCCCGACTGCTCTTTGGAAGAGAGCTATTTTGCCACTAAACCATTCCCGCTTGTTTCATCGCGACCTCCATCCAAGCCATTATTTTTCTAAATAAGAATATGCCGTATTCGGGACTATTGTTGCTTCTTATCGTAAGGTGTGCGGTTCCAAAAGGCAACTTGCCTCTTTTAAATAACTTTTTATCCATCCTTCCATCAATTTGTGTTTTGCCGAATTGTTTTAAGGGTATGCCCGTCAAGCGGCTCCAATGCCGTAGGCATTTTTTTATATTATTATCTGGATAAAGATGAATAGCAAGAGAAAAATTTTTCGTTGTTAAGCCGCATGCTTTTTTAAACCAATTTATAGCAAATGATAAAATTTCTGAATTAGAATTAATAATCCGTATTACCCCTGTAGTTTTAGATCCTTCACCCATATATAATCCAATACCCAACATAAGCAAATCCCGTTTTGTTAAATTGCCTATTTCTTTAACAGCCTCGCCCTGTGCTTTTTCAATGGAATCCATTTTTTGCCGACTTTTGAAAATAGCCATTTTTAACCTCCCCAAACCAATTCTTCTTATTATTTCTTCGTTCGGGCTATAAGGGACATCACGCAACCAATAACTCAAAGTACCTTTAGAAACACTTAGTTTCTCTTTAATGTAATTATAAGAATAGCCCCCTTTTCGCAACCGAATTGCCTGTTTTTTAATTATTTGACGGGCCATATTTATATTACCATCTTATCATATTATATAAACCGGTTCAAAATTTCTTAAATTCTTAAAATAAAAAATCGACCCTATACAGACCCAAGAAGATATGCGAGAAAGAGAAAAATATTACACTGCCAATCAAATATTCGGCGGAGAAGCAAGGAGTTTTTCTATGACGATTTCCAGCGCTTCTTTTGAAAAACCGATAACCAGAATTTTGCGGTTGAAAATCGCGTAGCCGGCAAGTTCTTCTCCTTTTTCGTTTTCCAAAAATCTCGCGCTTTGATTTTTAATGGTCAAATCCCGAAAAAACAAATCCGGCCTTAAATCTTTTAATTTTTCTTCGTTAATAAAAAATCTAAAATTCATAGCCAAGGCAGATTCCCATTTCAGCATTGCTGAAAAAGCCCGTTCAAAATTTTTAACCGGAATTAAAATGATAAATTCTCCGCCTTGATTTTGATTTTTCCCAATTAAACCCAATGTTATTTCTTTTTCAAAAGTGTCGCTTAAAGACAACGGCGGCTTGATTTCCAAGAGCGCGAAAAATTCCTTCGGCCCCAAAATATTGCGTTCCTTGTCGGTCAGATAAACAGCTCTGAAATTTTTTGAGCCCATGGGCCGCTCCTGAAGCTGTTTAAGGGCGGAGAAAAAAACATTTCGGTTCGCGTTTTTAATTTCAATCAATTCTTGATTTTCTACCAATGTTTTTGGCGGCCGGAAAAATTCTTTTGTCGTTTTAGTTTGAGTTGCGAATTTTCGGTAAGCAAAAAATCCTCCCAAGGCAAGAATCAGAATAACAACAAAGCCGATAAGAACAAAAACCAATTTTTTTTGCTTGGCGGAAAAACCGCCAATGCCTTTTTCTTTTTTCTGGCTGACGAGTTCCTGCCAGGAGATTTTTTTGCTTTGAAGATAGGATGAAACATCGCCCTTAAAAGTCCTGACGGCGCTCTCTTCTTTTTTCTCCTCTTGATTGTTCTGATCCATAAGTTTTATTGCTTGATTTTTGTTTGGGCTGAATAGTTCCTACTTCCTTAATTGAGAGATTTATTCTTCCCAAGTCGTCAATGCCGATGACTTTTACTGTTGCGGGGTCGCCGACTTCCAGATAATCCCTTACTTGATTTATTCTTTGGGGCGCGATTTCCGAGATATGAACCAGTCCTTCTTGCCCGGGAGCGATTTCAACCATTGCTCCGAATTCAAAAATCCGGCTGACAACTCCTTCTGCCACCTCGCCGACCTTAAATTCACGCGTCAAATCTTTGATTATTTCCAAAGCCCTTTGGGCTGATTCTTCGTTTTTGCCGGTGATATAAACAACGCCGCTTTGTTCAACATCAATCTCGGTTTCTGTTTTGGCGATGATGTTTTGAATGACGCGGCCGCCCGGTCCGATTAAATCTCTGATTTTCTCGGGATTGATTTGATGGCGGATTATTCTCGGAGCTGTCTTTGGAAGTTCTTTTCTCGGAGAAGGAATGGCGTCAAGGATTAATTTTAAAATTTTTTCAAGCGTTGGCTTTGCCTGTAAAAAAGTTTTTTCTATGATTTCCGGCGTTATTCCTTCAATCTTGACGTCAAGTTGCAGGGCGGTCACGCCTTCTTTGGTCCGCGCGATTTTGAAATCCATATCGCCGTGATGGTCTTCGGGTCCCTGGATGTCCGTCAAGATTTTGAAATTCTTTTCGTTCCCCTTTTCTATCGCGAGCCCCATTGAGATGCCCGCGACCGGATTTTTAATCGGCACGCCCGCGGCCATCAAGGCCAGAGTTGAAGCGCAAGTTGAAGCCATTGAAGTTGAGCCGTTTGAAGAAAGAGTTTCCGAAACAATCCTGACGGTGTACGGAAAATCTTCTTTTTTCGGGACAACCGGCAAAAGCGCTTTTTCAACCAAAGCGCCGTGTCCGATTTCCCGCCTGCCCGGCGAACCGCTTCGTCCGGTTTCCCCGGTTGAAAACGGAGGAAAATTATAATGATGCATAAAATGTTTCTGCCCCCTGATTTCCATTCCTTCAATAATCAGGACGTCTTGCGGCCCGCCGAGCGTTAAGGCCGACAAAACATGAGTTTCTCCGCGGTAAAACAACCCCGAGCCGTGAACTCGCGGGAGAATATCAACCCCGGCGAAAAGTTCTCTTATTTCGTCCAGGGCGCGTCCGTCGGGCCTTTTGTCTTTTTCAAGGATGTTTTTGTGGAAAATTTCTCCAATCGCTTCTTCATACAGTCCGGAAGCGAGGCCAAGGTCTTCTTCCGGCAAATTCTTGCCAACGCTTTCCATCCATTCTTCTTTTAATTCCGCAATCCGGTTTAGCCGCACGGGTTTTTCAACGATATAAACGAAATCCTCAAGCCGCGGCCGGATGTGGCGGTTGAATAAACTTTTTGTTTTTTCGGACGGCGAGGGAAAATCAAGCTTGATTTTTGTTTTTCCGATTTTCGCCGCGATTTCTTTTTGAAATTTTTCTATTTTTTCCAATTCTTTTTCCGCTTCTTTTAATCCTTGTAAAATGATTTTTTCGTCAATTTCTTTGGCGCCGGCTTCAATCATATTGATTTTTCCCGTTTTTGAACAAGCGACAAGGTCAAGAATTGACTTCCCCCTTTCTTCGTAGGTCGGATTTAAAACAAATCTTTTTTCTTCCGGAAGATAGCCGATTCTAATCGGGACAACAGGTCCGTTCCACGGAATGTCCGAAGCGGCAAGGGCGAGAGAAGCGGCTAAAATCGCCGGAACATCCGGGTCATTTTCTCCGTCAATTGAAAGCACCATTGCCATAATTTGAATGTCATTTCTTATTCTCTGGTTAAATAACGGCCGAATAGTGCGGTCAATGACGCGGCTGACTAAAATCGCTTCTTCCGAGGGTCTGGCTTCGCGCCTTACAAAACGCGAACCGAGAATTTCGCCGGCGGCGTAAAATTTTTCCTCGTAATCAACGGTCAGAGGCATAAAATCTCTTCCCTCTTTGGCGTTTTTATTCATTACGGCGGTGGCCAAAACCAGAGTGTCGCCGTATCTTACGGTTACCGCGCCGTTGGCTTGTTCCGCCAAATCAGAAAACTCCGCCCTAAGCGGCTTGCCGGCAAATTCAATATTGAATTCTTTTTTTGTCATATATTTTTTGTCGCCAAAAGAAATCTTCTCGGGTCGTCTTCCAAGTTAAAAAATTCATCAGCCCTTTCTTTCAGCTTTGAAGAAGACGACCGGCCAAAACCGATAACTTCAACTTGGGAACCAAGATTGGTTTTAAGATATTCTATTAAGGGGGCAAAGTCTCCGTCGCCCGTGACAAGAACCACAACATCGGCCTTTTGGGCCAATCTTATGGCATCCACGGCAAGCCCCACATCCCAATCTCCTTTTTTAAAACCGCCGGGATAAACTTGCAGTTCTTTGATTTTCGTTTCAATTCCGCTTTTAACCAAAGCGTCAAAAAACGCCGCTTCTTCGCGGCTTTCTGTTTTCACGACATAGCCGATCGCCCGGATTAATTTTCTGCCGGCCACAGCTTGTTTTAAAACCTCTTTAAAATTAACGCGTTTTTGATAAAGAGCTTTTGCCGAGTGGTACATATTAGGAACATCAATCAGCGTTACCACCCTTTGGTCTTTGTGTTTGACGATTGTCATTTAGGCTGTTTATTGTTGGAGTTTAAGTTTTTTAACGGCGGTGTTATAGCGTTTTTCGTCTTCGTATTTTAGATAATTAAGAAGCGTTCGGCGTTTGCTTACCATTCCCAGAAGCCCTCTTCTTGAAAGCTTGTCTTTTTTGTTTTTTTCCAAATGTTTGAGAAGTCGGCTAATTTCTTCCGTTAAAACGGCGATTTGAACTTCGGCAGAACCAGTATCGCGTTCGTGCAGTTTATATTTTTCAATAATTTTTTGTTTTTCCTTTGTCGGAATCATTAATTTTTATCATATATTATTTATATGCTAAAATCAAATAAATTAATTCACGATTTTAAATATTAAAACTAAGGTTTTGTCTAAGACAATGTCTAAGACAATGTCCGAGAGGAATTCATGATGTCCAAGAGAATTTGTTTATAAAATAAGGATATTTTGACAAAATCGTGAGTATGACGGGGATAAATTGTTAATTTGTCCGAGAGAAATGTCTTAGAGAATGTCCGAGAGAAAAAACTTATAAAAAGGAATTATATGCCCAGTAAGACAAAATCGAATGCTAAATCCATTTTCTTGCGTGGTATAAGCATGTTTTATTGTAAAATTAAAATTAAACATAATAATAATCGGATGTCCGTTTGCGGATTTAGCAAGAAATATTCGATTTAGTCTTACTGGGTATGAAAAAAAGGTTTCACGTGAAAATTTATACAAAAGTCGGAGATAGAGGATATACAACGCTTTATGGAGGCAAGAAAATATCAAAAACTCAACCCTTGATTGAGTTGTTGGCTGGTATTGACGAACTTAATTCTATTTTAGGGGTAGCAAAAGCGTTTTCACGTGAAAACGTTCTTAATAAGTGGTTAGAAATGGCGCAAAACGATTTATTTATTATTCAGGCAGAGTTGGGTGGTTTTCACGTGAAACCACTAAAAGGTTATAAAATAGAAAAATTAGAAAAAATTATTGATAAATTAAGCGTGAAAATTGATTTAAGGGGATTTGTAGCGCCTGGCGGGAGTAAAGTCGGCGCTTTGCTCCATTTTTCACGGGCAATATGCCGCAGAGCCGAAATTCAAGCTGTGAAATACTATAAAAAACATAGATTCAATCCAGAAATTCTTAAATATCTCAATCGCCTTTCTGATTTTCTTTATATTTTG
>MHMS01000017.1 GCA_001821615.1 Candidatus Niyogibacteria bacterium RIFCSPLOWO2_12_FULL_41_13
TTTCTTTCCGGAATCAATAAGCCGAATTTTGTCGTGAGCAGTCATTTATCTACAACAATTGTTGCCAATTGAAGTTAAGCCCCCTTTCGGGGTTGCGCCAGGCAAGCGTTTTCCACGATTATTTGTCGCCAAATAACCCTGTGGGCTCTTACTTTACCTCGCCGAAGCGAGGGTATCCCGCGCGAAGGCGGGCCCACCTCTTTTCACCCTTACTCCGATACGAGATCGGGGCGGTATAGTTTCTGTGGCACCCAAAGCGCTATTAATAGCGCTTTGGCCGAGCACATACAATGAATGTATGTGCTTTGGTTTCTCGTAACCAGCGCTTTTTGTAAAAGCGCTGATTTGGGTGGCCGTTAGCCACTGCCGTCTTCCTTGGCAAAAGCCAAGGGGCGTTCGGACTTTCCTCCAGCTCTTTTTTAAAAAAGAGCCAGCGACTGCTTAGATTCCGAAAAGAAAAATAAAAAAGAACAATAAATATAATATCCTAAATCTTATAAAAAATCAATCTATTGATATTCTCTCATTGAGATTTGCGCTTGGATTTTTTTAATAGTGTCAAGTATTACCGAGACAACGATTAAAATAGCGGTCCCGCCGATAGTAAGGGCGGCTAAACCCGTTATCGCTCTGATTCCGAGGGGCAGAACGGCTATCAATCCCAAAAACAGCGCGCCTATTAAAGTAAGCCGGTTTAAAATTTTATACAGATATTCCGCCGTTGAATTGCCCGGCCTTATGCCCGGAATGAAAGCGCCTTGTTTTTGGAGATTTTTTGAGATTGCTTCGGGGTCAAATGTGACTGCGGTGTAAAAATAAGTGAAAAGAAAAACCAGAGTGAAATAAAGCAGAGCGTAAATCCAAGGATTGTTCATAACGCCGACGACAAAATTCGCGATTGCGCTTAATATTCCTCCGCTGATTCCGGCCAAAAAATTGGCGATCATTTGGGGAAAGATAAGAATTGAAATGGCGAAAATAATGGGAATAACGCCGGCTTGATTCACTCTCAAGGGAAGATAAGTCGCGATGCCTCCGTACATTTTCATTCCGCGGATTTGTTTGGCGTAAGAAACCGGAATCGGCCTCTGGCCTTCGTTTATAAGCACAACGCCGCCCACGGTAATCAGCGAAATTAAAATAAAAGCGATGATTATCGGAAGTTGTGAAGCTTCGTAAGTAAAGGTGGTTTGTCCGATGACGGCCGGAACGCTCGCGACAATGCCGGCAAAAATGAGAACACTGGCGCCGTTTCCTATGCCGTATTCGCTTATGAGTTCTCCAAGCCACATTAAAAATAAGGCTCCAGCCGCGACGATTGAGATATTGACTATGTATCCAAAGGGGTCAAGCGGCATAATAACGCCTTGGCGGATTAAAAGAGTTAAAAGGCCGAATCCCTGCAAAATGGCAAGAGGCAGAGTCAGGAGCCGGGAATACTGATTAAACTTTTGCCGGCCGGCTTCGCCTTCTTCATGGTAAAGCTCTTTAAGAGGAGGGAAGATTAGCGTCAATAATTGCATTACGATTGAAGCCGTAATGTAAGGAGAAAGGCCGAGCATCATAATTGACATATTATCCAGAGTTCCGCCGGAGAATATGTTTAAAAGGCCCAAAAACTGGTTGTTGGCGAAAAGCGTTTGAAGCCGGCCGATATCAATGCCCGGAATGGGAAGCGCCGCTCCCACTCTGAACACGACTAAAATACCAAGAATGAACAGGATTTTTTTTCTAAGGTCGCCGTCTAAAAAAACGATTTTTAACTGGCGGAAAAATTCGCTTATCATATTCGTCCTCCGGCTTTTTCAATTTTTTCTTTAGCCGAATTTGAGAATTTTAATCCTTTAAACAAAAGTTTTTTTGTTATCTCGCCGTTTCCCAGAATTTTAATTTCCGGCATTTTTCCGTTTTGAAGTGAAATCAATTTCTTTTCCAATAAAATTTTCGGTTCAACCGTTTCCCCGTCTTTAAAATATTTTTCAATTTTATCAAGATTTATGACTTCCGGCTTTTTGCGGAATTTTCTCGTTTTGTATCCCCGTTTTTTGGGGATTTTTTTGATGATATCTCTTAAAGCCGGCCTGATTCTGTGTCCAGCTCTTGATTTTTGACCCTTGATTCCGCGACCGGAATAGGAGCCTCTTTTTCCGCCCCGGCCGATTCTTTTTTTCTTTTTCGGCTTAAAAGCCGGCCTGATTTGATGGATTTGCATTTTGTTAGTATAACTTATTTTTTTGGAAAAGAAAAGCCGTCGTCCAGTTAACTTACCGCCAAACTTGTTAATCAATAATCTCCTGTTTCAATTTTCTCGCCTCTTTTATGAAAAAATTATGCCATTCTTTATCTGACATTTTTTTAATTATTCGGGGATAATCTTTAGCGTCCACGACTTTAACAAACTGCGTCCCCAGTTGTATGGGATCAATATGCCAATCAAATTTTATTTTGGCTTTTTTAATCAAATCGCTTATCGCAAAATTTTTCTCGCGACAGAGAAAATAAAGGTCAATGTAATCGCGCGCCTGAATACGCTGATAAATTGTGAATAATTTGTTAGCCGCAATATCCAAAGCGCTGTCCACCTCAATGCCATATTCTTTTAATCCTGTTTCAATGCGCGGGAAAGGGAAAAAAGTAAATTCAGTTTTCAATATCTCGTCAGTAAAATGAAAGAAAAATAAATTACGATTATAGCTTTGTTGAAAATCAATTTTCTTAATTCCCAAATCGGCTTTAAGTTGATTAAAAAAAATATTGATGCCGGAAACATCAAACTCTTTCTCTGAAAAGAAATCCAAATCTTCGGAATAACGATGGCGCAAATAAAAAGCGGTAAGGGCAGTGCCGCCAGTAAGATAAAAATTTTTAGTCAGCAATTTATTGCCGCCGACGCGTTCCAGAACGGCAATTTGATTTTTTGTGAGAATATCATTTTTCATCAATCAATAAAGCAAAAAAGCGGCGCCGGGCCGGGTCAAGTTTTAATCTCGGCCAATATTTTTTTAATTCGTTTTCTTGAATTTTGCCGCCGTTTAAACCAAAATTAACCATCTGTTCAAGCCGCCAGATGGCATATCTCTCTGAATCTTGTTTAAGTATTTTTTCATCAACCGACCAATTATACATTTATTTATATAATATCATATTTAGTAAAATAAATCCCCAGATCAGCGCGTAGCGCGCCAACCTGGGGCAAAGTTTAGCCCAGAATTTCTTGGGCTATTTTTTCTAAATTAACAGGGCCAGGACATTTGTCATGGTGTCTCTGGACGCAGTTTGGGTCAGTGATATTATACTTTTGGCATAATTCCGCCAAAAGTATTTTTAACGATTCAATCTGCGCCTCGGTGAAATTGTTTTCACCAACCAGACCGCCTATGGAAAAACGGTTGCGTCCGCCCTTTCTTGCGTGGGCGCCGACCAAATTTTCTGGCCGACCCGTCTCAACCATTTCATCGCGACAGATGACATAGTGATAGCTAATGTCATCCCAGCCCCGATGTTTCATATGATACTCCCTAGAATTGGCGGCATTGCCATCGGGAGTATCGCTATGATGGAAAACAACTATTGTTGTCCTCTTTCTTTTTCTTGCCACCCCACCATAGCTCGAAAATGAGGCCAGCTAATAGGAGAGCGAGGATTACAAAAATCATTACCTTCTGGGTATCCATGTGGTTGATGTCCATTTTCTTCCTCCCAAAGAACCGTTTTTCGTTTAATTACCTCTCTCCTCTGTCCTTAGACAACTCTGATAATGTCGCCACTAATTTTTCTAAGACCTCCGCTATCCTTTCTTCGGCAACAGCACGGCGGTTTTCAGCATCAGCACGGCGGTGTTGAACTTTGACTAATTCTTTCAATGCAACAGCCTGATTCCATTCAGAAACCGGAAGTAAAGAAAGAAAACCAGACCTTGCTCTACGCCTAGCGCTTCCAAGCGTCTCCTCATCAATGTGTATCCAGTCCTTTAATTCTAATTCTTTAGAACTGGAATTGGCACTGTATCCACTACTATTAATCGTAAAACTACAAATAATCGTAAAACTACAAACACCCAATAATATCAGTGCTGTTATAATAATAATCTTTTTCACCTTTATTCCTCCTTTCAAAGAACAATTTAATTTTCACCTGGATATCGTGCGCGAATTTGGATCTGCAACACAGTGTTTTTCTATAAGAATAATATCACAAACCAATAAAAAAGTCAAATTCAAAATCATTGACAAATTTAATATCTGCATATATCATATTGATAGCTCTTTTTATTAATCTTGATCTTAAATTTTACGCAAGGGAGGCACAAATGCAGCAAATGCAGAAAGATTGGGAAAAGAAAACCCAAGTTTGGACGAGTATTATATTTAATCACGAGAAATCATTACTGGAAAGGTTTCGAGTGTTGCGAAACATGACCAGCAGTCTTTGTAGCAGGTTTATAACATTTCAAATGTTAAACCTGCCGCTTTTAAGTTTGGAACTTCTTTGTGTGTCTTTCAAAGATGAAAGGAGAAAAATCTGTTCCCTAGACAAGGGAGAGGAGAATACATTAGATTGGTATTCTACCGGGATAGTGAATAATTTAGGAATCTTGAGAAAGGCAAGAGATGAGGCAATAAACTTAAGAAGTTTGTCCTTTGACGCCTCAGCTTGTTTTAAGGAAAGAGCTGACACGCTCAAGAGACTTTCGGAGCTTTGTTCTTCTGAAGAAATTTTTCTCCCAGAAGTATTTTTAGGAGAAGAAGAGCCAGTGATTAAAATGACCGCAGTTCTGGGCGAGTTAAGAGAAAAGCTTATCGCAGAGCTACGGCTAGTAGCAAATAGTGAATCTGGCGCAAAACAGAAACTGCCATCGCTTCGCTGGGTGGAATCGTGTCTAAATCAAGTCGAACAAACTCTTAATAAATTAAAAGGTCATAAGACAAGTTTACCTATAATGTCGCTTGTCGACGTCATGGTAATAGCTTCTCGGTTTTAACCCAACGGAAACTGGAGGGTTTTTGCAACCCTCCTTTTTATTTTTAGGTTTAATTTGTTAATATAAAACCCATTTTTCATAATATGATTGAGGGCTTCTCGTTTTATTAACAGCGTCTCCAAAATGCGCGTGAATATTACTTATTTAATTACTCCGCCGCCCAACATTTCGCCGTTTTTGTAGAAAACAATTGATTGTCCTTCGGCAACCGCCCATTGCGGGGAATCAAATTTTACGGAGATGCCATCTCCAATATTTCCAACAACGCAACTTTTCAGCTCGCCGCGGTAGCGGATTCTGGCTTCGCATTTTAAAGGAAGCTTTGGCAAATTGCCGGAAATCCAGTTTATATTTTCAACTTCAATTTCATTTTTATAAAGCAGGGGATTGGTTCTGTTTTCCGCCAAGACAAGAGTATTTGTTTCCAAATTCCTTTCCGCCACATATTGAGGTTTATTGTTTGCAATTTTAAAGCCATGTCGTTGTCCAATCGTGTAGAATTGAACGCCGTTGTGAATTCCTATTTTTTCCATTTTTTCGTTTAAAACTTTTCCCGGATTTGTTTTAATGTATTTTTCCAAAAATTCCTGAAAATCGGTTTTGCCGACAAAGCAAAGCCCTTGTGAATCTTTTTTCTCGGCTGTAGGCAAATTGTGACTTGCCGCAATTTTTCTCACTTTTTCTTTTGTAAAATCGCCAATTGGAAACAAAGAGTGTTTAAGCTGATTTTGCGTCAGTGTCCAGAGAAAATATGACTGGTCCTTAGAGGCGTCTTTGGCTTTTAGTAGTTTATAGATTATTTTTGACTTTTGACCAGAGCCCATATTTATGGGCTCGGCCGAGCACAAAACTATTTGTTTTGTGCTCTGGTTTTTGATTTTTAATTTTTTTACATAATGTCCCGTGGCGACATAATCGGTTCCAAGTTTGAGCGCTTTTTCAAGAAAAACGCCGAATTTGATTTCGCGGTTGCACATTACATCGGGATTGGGCGTTTTGCCGCTTGCGTATCCTGAAATCATATAATTGAAAACTTTTTCTTTGTATTCTTTTTCCAAATCAAACAAATAAAAAGGAATGCCGATTTTTTTGGCGGCAAGCATCGCGTAAACCGCTTCTCGCTGATATTGATTGCAATTATCTCTCCAACAGATAAGATGCGCTCCCCGAATATCGTATTTGCCGCTCTTTTTAAGCAGTAAAGCCGCTACAGAGCTGTCCACTCCGCCAGAGAGCATAACGAATACTTTAGGCAAGTTTTTATCGCGTTTTTTTATCGCGTTTTTCATTTTGTGTCAATATCTTACCGATTGTCTAAATTTATTTCAAGAATTTTGATATAATTAAATTTAATATGATAAGCGAGGGGGAGATTGAAAAATTAGGCGAATTGGCGAAAGTTGAATTGACTCGGGAAGAAATCAAAAATTATAAGAAAGACATTCAGGAAATTCTGGACTATTTTGAGACATTGAAAAAAGTTGACACAGAAGGCGTGGAGCCGCTTGTTCATCCCCTTGAGTTGGTTAATAGTTTTCGCGAAGACGAAGCCGCGGAAATTATTCCCGAAGAGAGTAAATTTTTAGTGAAAGAATCGCCGGATAAAAAGGGAGATTATGTAAAAGTCGGAAGAGTGTTGTCCTTTTAATTTATGATTGATTTAAGCCGGCTTACGATTTCCCAAGCAAAAGAATTTCTTCGCCAAAGATGCGTTTCGGCGAAAGAGCTAGTTGAAATGTATTTTGAGGAAATCAAAAACAGGAATAATGAATTAAACGCTTATCTTGAAGTTTTTAAAGACGCTTTTGAGGAAGCGGAAAAAATTGATTTAAGAATAAAAAACGGCAAAGAATTAAAATTTTTGGAAGGGATTCCTTTCGCGCTTAAAGACAATATTTTGATTAAGGGAAAGAGAGTTTCAGCCGGGTCTAAAATTTTAGACGGCTATATCGCTTCTTATGACGCTTTTGCGACAAGAAAGCTTAAAGAGGCGGGCGCGATTTTTTTGGGACGGACCAATATGGACGAATTCGCGATGGGTTCTTCAACTGAAAATTCCGCTTTTGGGCCCGTAAAAAACCCTTTTGATTTAAAAAGAGTGGCGGGCGGGTCTTCGGGCGGCTCGGCTTGCGCCGTGGCGGCTAATATGGCTTTGGCGGCTTTGGGTTCCGACACCGGAGGCTCAATCCGCCAGCCATCGGCTTTTTGCGGCGTTGTCGGACTTAAGCCGACCTATGGTTCCATAAGCCGTTCGGGTCTTATCGCGATGGCTTCTTCTTTGGACCAAATCGGTCCGATAGCAAAGACGGCTGAAGACGCGGAAATGATTTTTAAAGCGATCAAAGGCAAAGACCCGAAAGACGCAACCGGCGTTGACCGTCCGGAGCGTCCGCTCAAAGAAAAAATAATTATTGGCGTTGTAAAAGAATTTTCTTCAGGAGGAGAAGGAATAGACGAGAGAATCTTAAAACAGATTGAATCGGCAAGCCGGTTTTTAGACAGCCGCAACTTTGAAATTAAAGAAGTTTCTTTGCCTTCTATCGCTTATTCTTTGGCTTGCTATTATATAATCGCGCCGGCCGAGATTTCGGCAAATCTTGCCCGTTACGACGGAGTAAGATACGGAAAACAGAGAAGCGGAGAATTTGGTTTTGGAAAAGAAGCGAAAAGAAGAATAATTCTCGGCTCTTATGTTTTATCAGCCGGCTATTACGACGCGTATTACGGAAAAGCGAGTAAAATCAGAAGATTGATAAAAACGGATTTTGAGAAAGTTTTCAACGAAGTTGATATTTTAATGACTCCAACCGCGCCCGGACCGGCTTTTAAAATCGGAGAAAAAATAGAGAACCCCCTTGCAATGTATCTTTCCGATTTATACACTATACCTGTCAATTTAGCCGGCCTTCCGGCGATGTCTTTGCCGTTTGGCAAAATTGACGATTTACCTGTCGGCGTTTCGCTTATCGCGCCCTGGTTTGGAGAAAATTTATTGTTTAAAATGGGAAAAATCTTGGAAAATGCCGGATAAATTAAAAAATATCGCCATTTTTGCCGTTTTTGCGTTATTCGCGTTGTTCGGTTGGCTAAACCGAGATTTCGGTTTAGTTGATGAATTTTTGGGATTTGGCTCAAGAGTTTTTGACGAGTGGCGGATAATATCTTTTATAATCTCTTTGATTTTTTTAATCGGAATCGCGTACGCGATTACAAGGCTTAATATTTTTTTAAGCAAAGTCAGGAGAGTAAGAAAAGCGGCGGAAATAAAAGTTTTTAATATTAAAAAAATTCCTGAAGAAACAAGAGCGATGCGTTGGGAAGCGGTCATGTCTCATCTTAATTCGGAAAATCAGGGCGATTGGAAACTTGCCATTATGGAAGCGGACAATATTTACGACGATTTATTCGCCAAAATGGGCTATCCGGGAAAAGGACTTGGAGAAAGATTAAAATATGTTGATGTTTCCGGTTTTAAAGCTCTTAATGATGTTTGGGAAGCTCATAAATTCAGAAATAGAATGGTTCATGAGGCGGCAACTCATCAAATTGACCAAGAGGAAGCGCGGCGGGTGATTGGTTTGTTTGAAAATGGATTAAGGGAGCTTGGATATTTATGAATTCAAAAATATTCAAGAAACTTAAAGATAAATTTTTTGGAAAAAAGATTTTAATTGCCGGTTTGGGAATTGCGGGCGGGGGAGCGGGCGCTGTAAATTTTCTTCACAAGCTTGGAGCGAAAATTACCGTTACCGATTTAAAAGCCAGAAAAGCTCTTGAGGATTCTTTATTAAAAATTCCCCAAAATACAAAACTGATTCTGGGAAAACACCGGCTTGAAGATTTTTTAAACGCCGATTATATAATCAAAAATCCGGCAATGCCTTGGTCTTCTTTTTATTTGGCGGAGGCAAAGAAAAAAAATATCCCGATTTTGACCGACGCCCGGATTTTTTTTGATTTCGCGCCAAGAGAAAAAATAATCGGCATAACCGGAAGCAAGGGCAAAACAAGAACCGCTTATCTTATTAAACATTTTTTAAAAGGACGCTATAAGGTTTTACTAACCGGCGCGCCCGGAACCTCCGTTCTTTCCGACCTTTTAAAAGCCGGCGGATATGATTGGATAATTTGGGAACTTTCAAGTTTTGACTTGGAAAATATTAAAAAAAGTCCTCGTATCGCGATTATCACCAATATTTTTCAAGAACACCTTAATAGATATTCTTCTTTTGCCGATTATAAAAACACAAAGAAAAATATTATTAAATATCAAATTAAAAATGACATCTCCATCTTGCCCGACAAATCGATTTTTAAAAAATGGGCAAAAGAAATTGATTCAAAAGTTTTTTACTTTCAAGAAAAGAATATTCATAGTTTGACCAGCGAAACATCTTTTTTTGCCGCCAAGAAAACAGCCCAAGTTTTTAAAATTCCAGAGAAAGAAATTTTAAAGAAATTTAAAAATTCAAAAGCGCTGGAACATCGGTTGGAAATCGCAAGAAAATATAAAAATATCGTCTTTATTAACGATAGCGCTTCAACCAACCCCGACGCGACTATTTTTGCGATTGGCAAGATTTCTAAGTTTTTTAAAATTCCTTTTTTTAAAATTATACTGATTTGCGGCGGTTTGGATAAAAAATTGGATTATAAAGAATTGAGCAGACGATTTCCGGAGCTTAAAAAGGTAATTTTGCTCCCGGGTTCGGCGAGCGATAAAATCAAAGAAGAAACGCAAAATAAAAATAAAAATTTAATTGAAATTAATTCGCTTGATAAAGCGGTAAAGGAAAGCGTTTTTTGGGCCGAAAAAGGCGATGTGATTTTGTTTTCTCCCGGAGCGACCAGTTTTAATCTTT
>MHMS01000018.1 GCA_001821615.1 Candidatus Niyogibacteria bacterium RIFCSPLOWO2_12_FULL_41_13
ACATAAGAAAAGCCCTGAAAAAAAGTTTCATGTTTTTTTTCCGCAACAAGCGATTCGGCTGTCAAAGACTCTTTGAGAAAAAAATAAGCGATAACGCTTGCGATAAAAGAAATAACGCCGGCGACTAAAAACGGCGCCAAGAAGTCGGACTGCGGCACATAATCGGTCAGGCAAAACCTATAACCCTCAATTAAAAGACAGCCCGGGAAATTCAAGGTTGCTCCGGAAAAATAACTCCCGAGAGCGGGACCGGCGATAAAACCGGCTCCAAAAGCCGCGCCAAAATAACCCATTGCCTTTGTTTTTTTCTCCGCGGGCGTTATGTCCGAAAGATACGCCTGGGCGACTCCGGTAATTGAGCCGAAAATTCCGCCGAAAATCCTGACCAGCAAAAGCCACCAGTAAGCAAAGGCGAAAACCAAAGCCAGAAGAGACAACGCTTCACCGAGCAGCGAAAAAATAATAATCCGCCTTCTGCCGATGCGGTCGGAAAGCCGTCCGACAAAAGGAGTAAAAATAAATTGAGAAAGGGCGTAGGCGGCAAAAAGAAGGCCGATGCTAAAACCGCCCCCTCCGAACTTTTCGGCGTAAAAAGGCAAAAATGGAATTAAAATTCCGTAACCTAAAAAATTGAGAAAAACCGTGACTAAAATAATCCAAAAACCCGGACGATTATCGCGCATTTGGAAATTATATCAAAAATTATTTCTTCTTTCTCCTTTTTGCGTGGAAAGTTTGATGAATTTGTTTGAGCTGGGGATTGGTGATATGAGTATAAATTTGAGTGGTTGAGATACTGCTGTGCCCGAGCATTGTTTGGACGGAACGCAAATCCGCCCCTCCGCGCAATAAATCGGTGGCGAAAATATGGCGAAGCCCGTGGGGAGTCAGCTTTTTGGATATTCCGGCTTTTGCCGCGTAAAATTTTATTATTCGCTCAATTGAACGGCTGACGAGCCGGGAAGGATTTTTGTTCAAATTCGCAAAAAGCGCCTCTTCAATATCGGTTCTTTTGTCCAGATATTTTTTAATCGCTTCTTTTGCCGTTTCCGACAAAAAAACCAAACGGATTTTATCTCCTTTGCCCCGCACGGAAAATTCTCCTCTTTTAAAATCTATGTTTTCGCGATTCAAACCGCATAACTCCGAAACGCGCAATCCCGTTGAAAACAATGTTTCAAGAATCGCTTTGTCGCGAAGAGATTTTAACGAATCCTTTTCGGGCGCGGACAAAAGGCGCTCAAGCTCGTCGTCGGAAATAATCTCAATTTCGCGGGATTCTGTTTTGGCAAGTTCTATTTTTTCGGCCGAATAACTCGCGACATTTTTTTTCGCCAAAAATTTCAAAAATCCCCGAAGAGCTATCAAATAATAATTTTGGGTTTTGCGCTTAAGCTCTTTCCCATTCTTGTCTTTTTTTCTATTAAGGTAAAGCCGAAATTTTCGGACCAAATCGTCGCCGATGTCTTTGGGATTTTCAATTTTCGCAAAATCAAAAAAATCAGAAAGATAGCGCTTGTAATTCCGAATTGTCAAAAGCGACCTTCCTTTTTCAATTTCAAGATATTCCAAATATTCTTTGAATAAATCTTTGATGGCTCTCATTTATTTATTTTACCATAGATGTAACGCCAGTCTTTCAAAAATAGATTTTGAGGCCGGATATTTTTATTTAAATCGCAATCTCGTAAAACATTTTTAATTTCCGATTTGCCATATTTCTTGGCCAGATTATTCGTCAGGGTTTTTCTCTTGTGGGAAAAACCGAGCCGCAAAAATTCAAAAAAATCTTTTTCTTTAATTTTATTTTTTTCAAAAAAATCCGAAGAAATGTCGTCAATAACCAAAACTGCGCTGTCCACTTTTGGCGGCGGAGAAAAAGACCCTTTTTTTACGAAAAAAGCGATTTTTGGTTTTCCATAAGCCAAAATACTCAAAGCCAGCAAATTAATTTGGGGCGGCTTGGCGCAAATTCTTTGCGCGACTTCTTTTTGAATCATCACGACTATTTTTTCCGGTTTAATTCGCGACTTTTCCAAAAGCAGGCGAAATAAAAACGAAGTCAGATAATAGGGGATATTGGCAACCACCTTGTAGCTTTTAGCTTTTAGCTTATAGCTTGTAGGGTTTTTTAATACATCGCGGATATCGGCATTAATCAATTTAAAATTTTTCGCTCCGGAAAATTTTTCTTTAAGAAACCGAGAAAGCCGTTCGTCTTTTTCAACGGCGATTACTTTGCCGGCTTTTTCAAGCAAATGCTCGGTTAAAATTCCTTTTCCCGGCCCGATTTCCAAAACAGCGTCGTTTTTTGACAAATTCGCCAAATCCGCGATTTTTTTCGCGATTTGCCCGGAACTCAAAAAATGCTGGCCTAATTTCGCTCTCATTGTTTAATAATCGTTTCTTCATCCCCGCCGTTTGATTTAAACAGATGCGGCGGAATTTCAGAAATGAATTTTGAGGGCAAGTTTGACTGGCGCGCGCCGAATAAATGGCGGAAGTTTGAAAATGTTAAAAACAATTTTTTGCGCGCTCTTGTCAAAGCCACATAAAAAAGCCGGCGTTCTTCTTCAAGAGACGATTCATCCGGAGAAATTCGGCTTAAAACATGCGGAAACAATCCTTCTTCCAGACCGGCGATAAAAACATAATCAAACTCCAACCCTTTGGCGCTGTGAATGGTCATTAAAGACGCTCTTTGTTCGTTTTTAACCGCGTCCTGCTCCGACATTAAACTCGCTTCTTCCAAAAGAGCCAAAATTCCGTTCGGCGGCTCAAGTTTGTCAAATCTTTTTGACAAATCCGCGAGCTCTTTGACATTGCCGATTCTCATCATCCCCTCTTCGGAATTTTGGTCAAAAAGTTTCAAATATCCCGTCCGTTCCAGAATAAAATCAATCGCTTTTGAAACCGGCTCTTTCCCTACTTTTTCTTTTATTTCTTCCATTAAAATTTCAAAAAAAATTATTTTGGATTTTTCAGCCGCGCTTAACTCAACCCCTCCCAGGTATTTTGCCTGCGAAATTTTTCCGATTCCCCGCGGAGGAACATTTATAATTCTTCCCTTGCTCAAAAAATCTTCCGGATTCAAAACAGATTTCAAATAAGCCAGAATGTCTTTTATTTCCCGCCGGTTGTAAAAACGGACGCCGATAACCTGATGCGGGACGCCGAAATTCAAAAATTTTTCCTCCAAAAGCCGCGACTGGAAATTGGTCCTGAATAAAACCGCGATTTGTTCCGGGTCGGCGCCTCCCTCAATAAGTTCAGCCGCTTTTGCGGCGATGAATTCCGCTTCTCCTTCGGCCGAGGCCGCCTGAAAAAGTTCAATTTTTTCTCCGCCCGGCTGTTGAGTGAAAAGATTTTTATCTTTTCTCTCTTTATTTTGAGCGATTACGGCGTTTGCCGCGTCCAAAATGACCTTGGTTGAGCGGTAATTTTCCTCCAAAACAAAAACTTTTGCGTCGGGCCAATCTTTTTCAAATCTCAAGATATTTCTGAAATCGGCGCCCCGCCAGCTGTAAATCGCCTGGTCAATATCCCCTATGGCGCAAATATTTTTATGTTCCTTCGCTAAAAGCCGGCTTAAAACATATTGGCTGAAATTAGTGTCCTGATATTCATCAATAAGAATGTAGCGCCACTTTTCCCGATATTCTTTTAAAACCTCGGGGTATTTTTGAAACATAATAATCGGCTTTAAAAGCAAATCGTCAAAATCAACTCCCTGGACTTTGGCAAGCAGATTTTCGTAAACTTCCCAAATTTGAGCGATTTTTTCCGGAAAAAATTCTTCCTTGCTTTCTTTTTTGAAATCTTCAAGCGTTTTTGCTTCGCCCTTTTTTAAACTGACGATATTCTGAATTCTAACGGGTTGAAACTGCTTGGGGTCAATTTCCAAAATCCGCAAAGACTCTTTAAACAAGTCCAGCGAGTCTTCTTCATCCAAGATTGAGAAATTTCGGCTAAGGCCGGCGTATTTGTGTTTTTCCCTTAAAATTTTCGCGCCCAGCGAGTGAAAAGTCCCGGCCCAGACAGAGTCGGTTTCCGATTTCCGACTTTCCGCCCCTAATAATCTTTGAATTCGCTCTTTCATTTCCCTCGCGGCTTTATTGGTAAAGGTAAGAGCCAGAATGTTTTCGGGTTTTACGCCTTGGCTGATTAAATAAGCCGCTCGGCTGGCTAAAACCCGGGTTTTGCCCGACCCCGCGCCAGCCACAATCAAAACCGGGCCGTTCCCCGCCAAAACCGCCATTTTCTGGACAGAATTCAATCCCTTTAAAATCGGGTTTTCAACTTGATTTTTATGGCTTTTTTTTGATTTTGGCATAAAATTTCAGGTAAATTTGTTTGACTTTTTCCCAATTTTAACTTACCATAAAGCTAATCGCCGCAAAAGGCGGTTTTTAATTTAGAACAATTTATCGGTACAAAACTCCAATTAAATAAAGAATCCCGAAAACTCAAAACCAAAATCTCATTTTTGGCGTTCTTATTCTTGATTTTTATCGTTGTTTCCGCGCTGGCCATTGTCCAAGCCGCGCCAGAATCCTCTCAATCAGGATTCGTTTCTTTTATTAAAACAGTCTTTGGATTTAAAAACCAGCCGGAGCAAAAATCAATAAGCGCGGCCCAGCCAATCAACAACTCGCAAAACCTCGCGGTTTTAAAAGCCGCTCTCAATAGCGACTCTCTTGTCGGCCAGGGTGGAAGCGAAATCAATATAATTGAAGAAAACACATTAATGCCGATTTTCGGACCGGAAGCGGTCAGCGCGGAAAATATAAACCAGAACCAATTCGGCCAAATTTCCATCTATATGGTAAAAGAAGGCGACACTCTTACCGGCATCGCGAAACTTTTCAATGTTTCAATAAACACGATTTTCTGGTCTAACAATCTTGCGAGAAAAGACCGCATCATTCCGGGCCAAATATTGGTTATTTTGCCGATTACCGGCATCAAATACGAAGTTCAAAAAGGCGACGCCGCGGAGAAAATCGCCGAAAAATTCAAAGGAGATACCGAAGAAATCATCGCTTTTAACAATCTTTTGCCCGGCGGCGAGCTGGAAGCCGGCCAAATGATTATTATTCCCGACGGCCAATTGCCTTATTCTCAAGTAAAATTTATTCCGTCAGAAGCTCCGGAATACAGCGGATACTACTTGAGACCCATAAGCGGCGGCAGAAAATCGCAAGGACTCCATGGATTTAACGGCGTTGATTTGGCGAATTACTGCGGCAATCCGGTTTTTGCTTCGGCGGGCGGCGATGTGATTATCGCTCAAAATTACGGCTGGAACGGCGGCTATGGAAAATATACGGCAATAAACCACCTAAACGGCACTCAAACTCTTTATTCGCACCTTGACTCAATCGTTGTTTCCCAAGGCTGGAATGTCGTCAGGGGCCAAACTATCGGCTATATCGGCTCAACAGGCAAGTCAACCGGTTGTCATGTCCATTTTGAGGTAAGGGGCGCGAAAAATCCGTTTTAAAAATAAAAAAGGCCAAGCCGGAGCTTGGCGCAAATGGAATTTTTCCAAAGGATATTTATTATCTCCATCAAGATCCACCCTCCAAGCAAATTACTATAAATTTCCCAAGAATCAAATCTTGCTTGTTTATAAGCTGTTCATAAGCATTTAATAATCAGTTTATAGGAGATGGCATCTCCGGTTTTTTGAGGTTTTTTTAGATTGGGTTATAATAAATTTAATGACCTACAAACCAACTATCGGTCTTGAAATTCATCTTGAGCTCAATACAAGATCAAAAATGTTCTGTGATTCGCCCAACGAACCCGAAGAAAGGCATCCGAATCTGAATGTTTGCCCGGTTTGCATGGCTCATCCGGGAACGCTTCCGACAATCAATAAAGAAGCGATTAAAAAAGTTTTAAAATTGGGATTGCTGTTAGGCGGCGAAATTGCCAAACATTCCTACTTTGAGCGAAAAAATTATTTTTATCCCGACTTGCCAAAGGGCTATCAGATTTCGCAGTATCATTCGCCTCTGGTTAAAAATGCTTCGCTTAATCTAAAATCCGGCAAAAAAATAAAAATTCAGAGAATCCATCTTGAGGAAGACACGGGCCGGCTTATCCATTCCGGAAAAGAAACGCTCGTTGATTTTAACAGGGCGGGGATTCCTTTAATGGAGCTTGTAACCGAGCCGGATTTTGAATCCAGCCAAGAAGCGAAAGAATTCGCCGAAGAATTAAGGACAATCGTAAAAACCCTAAACATCTCAAGCGCGGATATGGAAAAAGGAGTGATGCGCGTTGAAGCGAATATAAGCTTATCGCAAAACGCAAAGCTCGGAACAAAAGTGGAAATAAAAAATTTAAACTCGTTTAAAGCGGTGGAAAGGGCAATTGAATACGAAGTTGAAAGACAGACGGAAATTTTAGCAAGCGGCAAAAAAATCGTCCAAGAAACCCGCGGCTGGGACGATATTGAGGAAAAAACCGTTTCCCAGCGGATTAAAGAGGAATCTCACGATTACCGGTATTTTCCCGAACCTGATTTGCCGGCTTTGAATCTAGAAAAGGACGAAGAATTTAATATTGAAAAATTAAGAGCCGAGCTTCCGGAAACTCCGGAACAAAAGCGAAAACGGCTTAAAAATCAATACAATCTCGAGGAAGAATTGATTGAAATTTTAGTAAAAGACCCGCAAATTTTAAGTTTTTTTGAAAATGCCGTTTCTGAACTGATGGAGTGGGCAAAACCGGAAGATAAAAAGAATTTAACAACCCTTGCTTCAAATTATCTGAAAACCGACCTTTTGGGGCTTGCCAACGAAAAACAAATCTCGTTTTCGGAATTATTGTTAACTCCGGAAAATTTCGCCGAGCTTATAAAAATGCTCGTTAAAAACGAAATCACTTCGCGAGGCGCGAAAGATGTTTTGCGGAAAATAATTGAACAAGGAGGAGACCCCTCGCAAATAGTTGAGGAACTTGGTTTAAAACAAATTACCGACGAAGATTATTTGGAAACAGTGGTAAAAGAAGTAATCCGCGACAACCAAAAACCGGCTGAAGATTATAAAAAAGGCAAACAAGAGGCTTTGCAATTTTTAATCGGACAAACAATGAAACAAACAAGAGGCAAGGCAAAACCGGAAGTGGCGAGAAAATTATTAGAGAAATTTTTAAAATCTTAAAAAAGATGGGCAACCTGCTTAACGGTTGCCCATAACACAAATCTTGTTCCTTTCTTTCAGAGAGGACTACGACATCGGCACTGATGATAACTCTTGTTAATTATTATCTTGTCCCGATGAGACGACCCTGCTTCCCTAACCACCCTGTTATTAAAATCTCTAATTTCACCCCCAGGATAAAGCCTAAACGCCCTACACGAAGAACTACCTGGCACACCATCGCACTCTTTTGGTAATGCGTCCCGGCACAAATACGCATACACTCCCCCCGAGACCTTATTACGAGGGTAATGAACGTTAAAAGTCCCTCTTATCCCTCTTGATGTTTGCAAGGGCATAGCAGTCTTCTCCTTTTTTTTAACAAGAAACATGCCAGAAACCACCCCTAAACCACCTTCAAACTTTTCTTCTTCTTCTTTTCACCCCCTTTTTTTTAAAAAATTGAGTTGATTAGATTAGAGAATGACATCTTTTAATAACATAAAAAAGAACATATAATTTTTGATATTATAATATTCTTATCAAAAAGTCAATGTGGAAAACCTATTTTCTGATAAGAATGAAATACTCCAATTCCAAAGCCAAATCAGACAAGCCGGAATAGGTTTTTTCCTGAATAAAAATAAGCTTTTTCAAGGATTCTTCAAGTTTTTCCGGGGTGAATAAATAAGCGATTCGTTCGCATTTTGAAATCGTATATGGTTTAAGCCCTTGTTTTTGGGGATTTTGCCGGGTTTTTACCAAATACATCGCTTTAAATCCCCACCAAATGAGCCGAAAAATTTCTTCCGGTTCAATTCCCTGTTCAGTGGCTTTATAAAACAAAACAAGCGCTCTTGTTTTTTTGCCTTCCAAAATCGCGTCAACTATATGAAAAACATTGACTTTTTCGCCTTGAAAAAGGCCGTCATAATATCCGCGTTCCATTTGAGAAAGCGCTTTTGAAAGCGCCCAAGCGTTTCCGCCAAATTGGTTGAGAAGGTTTGATTCTTCGCCGGCGCTGATTTTAAGATTTCTTTTTTTAATCTCGTCTTTCAGCCAAGCTCTTAATTTTTCTCCGGCAAGCAAGCTGAATTTTTCAATTTCCGCTTTTGAATCTTTAAACGCTTTGATTATGTTTTCTTCCGGAGTATCTTCGCAAAAAACAAAAAGATTTTGGCTTGCCGCCATTGCCGGGACTTGCGAAAGAAAAAAGCTCGTCTCTTCTCCGAACTCAAACAACCCGCGGCAGATAATTAAAAAATTCCGGTGAATCAAGCCCTGGCTTTTGACGAGATTTTCAAACTCTTTGGGAGAAAAATTTTCGGAAGAAAATTCAAAAATGCTCAATTCAGTTTCTTTTTTAAGCCAATCGTTTTTGATTTCTTTTAATCTCTCCGCGGCGCGATAAGTGTTTTTGCCGAAAACAAGACGCAGCATATTCTATTATAAAACTTTTAAGATATTCAGCAATTTTGCTTTTTCTCTTTCCAGAATTTCTTGGCTATTCGCTTCAATAACCAACCTAACCAGCGGCTCGGTTTTGCTCGGTCGGATGTTAAACCACCAGTCCGGATATTCCGCCGACAAGCCGTCAATAAAGCGTTGCTCGCCGTCTTTATAAATTTCTTTTAATTTTTCCAAAAGCCCGTCCCAATCCTGAATTCTAAAATTCAATTCGCCGGAATTGGCGTATTTTTGATAAGGACGCAAAAGTTCGGAAAACGGCTTTTCTTGGTCCGAAAACAGCCCCAAAACATAACTTAAAGCCAGCAACGAAGAATCAAAATAAGAAAATTCCTTAAAATAGTAATGCCCCGAATATTCAGCCATAATTTTAATATCTTGTTTTTTCATAATTTCCGGAATAAAACCTCTTCCCACCCTGATTCTTTCCGCCTTTGTTCCTTTATTCTTGGCGATGTCTTCAATAATTTTTGAAGAATTGACGCCGAAAACAACTTTATCTCCGGATTCTAAAATTTTATCAAGCAAAAGGGCGTAAACAATGTCGCTTCGCAAAACATCGCCCTGTTCGTCAAGAAAAATTATCCGGTCGCCGTCCGCGTCAATAATAAAACCTAAGTCGGCTTTCCGCGCGGCAATTTCTTTTTTGATTTGCTTCCATGATTCCTTTTTTAAAGGGTCAGGGGGGTGGTTTGGAAAATTTCCGTCCGGTTCAAAAAATAATGGATAGTGTTTTACGCCTATTTTTTCAAAAAATTTTTTAAGCAAAAGACCGGAAGAACCATTGCCGGCGTCGGCAACAACCAAAATGTCGTTTTTGCGTTTTCCAGCCGTCATTTTAAACGGCTTTACGACGAATTCCAAATATTCTTCGCTGAAATCTTTTGACGAAACTTGGCCGAAATTTTTTCCCGCAAAAATTTCTTTTTCTAAAAGCTTTTTTATCTCCGGCAAACCGATTTTTCCGTTCAAAAGTCCGCCATCGCCCAAAACCAACTTAAAGCCATTGTATTCTTTGGGATTATGAGAAGCGGTGAGCATCGCTCCTCCGGCCGGTTTTTCTTTGAGAGCGCTAAAATAAAAAAGAGGGCTTGTTGCCATTCCTATGTCAATAATGTCTCGCCCCTGCTCCAAAACCCCTTTGATAAAAAATTCTTTGAGGGACGGCGAAGAAATTCTCGCGTCTGTCCCGACTATAACGGGACCCGATAATTTTTTTTCTTCAAGAAAAGCGCAGAATGCCTTTGCTAGCCCATAAGCGAATTCTTCGTTAATTTCCGCCGGATAAATACCGCGAATGTCATAATCTTTAAAAATAGAATTATAAATCATGAATTATGTGATTATTATATCTATATTGAATTGAAATAAAAAGACAGTCCGAATTTATGGACTGCCTTAACTTAAATTGTTGGCAACCAAGCGTAACGAATCGCCATCCTCCCGCCTTGCCAAACAGTATAAACACAATGAACTTCTTTTGAAGTTGCGACTAATGACGGATAACAAAATTCTCCATCGTTGGCGTTTTCTAAGAAGAAAATTTTCCAAGAGCCATTTGAAACAGACTTAGCCAAACACAAGGGCGAGCGTTTCTTGGCAGAATTATTAAATGCCAAGAACAAATGTCCATCCGCAACAGCTAAATCTATGGCGCTATTGGGATTTAAAAATAGCGTGGGGGTTGGCTCGGTCCAATTTTTCCCTCCATCAAATGATTGCATCTCAAAAATTCGCCCCTCGCCACTGCGACATAACGCCAAAATAACGCCATCAATCTCAATAATTGCCGGCTGGATAATGCGGCGCGGCGATTTTACGCGGCTTATCTCACGCCAGGTTTTCCCTTTGTCGCCAGATAACCAGAACAAAGGCGTCCATTCTTTCTCATCATAAAGAGGCAATAACCACTCCCCATTGAACAATGCCAATGGTTTATTTCTGCACATTACTCCCTGTTCTCGCGAGAGTTCTTTTATCCCCTCCCATTTTATGCCGTCTTTTGACTTAACGGTTCGGAGAATAGCCGTGTCCCACGCTTTTCCTTGTAATGTTACAAAAAAAAGATGAATCTCGTTGTTTGCAAAGAAAAACACAGGATTGCCGTCGGCATGCCCTTTGGTATCCACGATTTTTCTTGGTCTGCCCCATATCCATCCATCTTTAACTCGCTCCCCGTTAGCCATATAAATCGCTTGGTTTGACGCGCACTCAAAAGAACCGGCATACCAAACGCATAATAAATTTTCATTTGGTAAAACCATAAGCGCGGGAGCGTGACAAAATTTTTCCGAAGAAAAAGGAATTATGTCTTGCTTCATTATATTGATATTGCTCATCAATCATCGCTCCTCAGTTAATGTTAAAGAACAATTTAATTTATTTAAACTATCAATAAAGAGATGACTCGTCAAGTATTTTAATTTATTTGACTAAACAACCGTCAGAGTTAAAAAACCACGCCGATAATCAAGCCCGATATCAAAACAAAATTTAAAATTTTTCTTTTTGGCGAAATCAAACGCTTGTGTTCCGGAAAAAATTTGTGAAACTTCAAATACAGAATCGCGAATCATAAATTATAGTTTTTTTATTAACGTGCCGATGAAGTTTTTACCATTCAAATAATCTTCAATGTTTTTTAATTTTTTCCCGTTTAGAATCGCGACTTCAACGCCCGCTTTTTCCGCTTCTTTTGAAGCTATCGGATCAAAAGGGGCGTTAAGCCCGGGACTCCATTTTTTGGGAAGCAATTTTCTAAATTCTTTCCAATAAATATTTTTAATCTGTTTCGCGTCTTTGAATTTTTTCGGGTCTTTGTCGTAAACATAATCTATGTTCGTCAGGTTTAAAACTTTTTCAGCCCTGAATCTTTTTGCCAACAGAACAGAAAGATAATCGGTGCTGAAGCCCGGCTTCCAACCGCCGGAAAAAAGAATAACTTTTTTGCCAAAATCAATTTTGCCGAAAGGATTTTCAATAACATCGGGATGGGCGAGTTCGCCCAAAGTGGATTTTAAAAGAGCGGCGTTGATTCTTGTGGCAAGAATTCCGAGCCAATCGGCGTCTTCATTTGAAATTTTTGCTATGGATTTTGCCGCATTTTGATACTTTCTCGCCATTTTCCCTCCGCCGCAAACAATAATGAATTTAAACCCCTTTTTAGCGCGTCCAACAATCAAATCTCTAAAATTTTTTATAAATACAGCGTCAATTTCGTCGGGCACGATTAAAGAGCCGCCGAGAGAAATGACGATAAAATTTTTATTTTTAACCATAAAGATTTAATTGAATAATTGCCGAAGTTCAAGCGCGACTCCGAGAATCAAGCCGAAAATCAGAATATAATTTAAAATTTTTCTTTTTGGCGAAATCAGGTGTTTATGTTCGGGAAAAAACTTGTGAAGTTTTAAAGACATCAAGACGATGAAAGTTCCTTGAACGCCAAGACCAAGCGCGCCGATTAAACTTATCGTCCTGACAAAATTTTGAAACCCGAGAAAATAAAGCGCGATTGGCGCCAAAACAACCAAACCCCAGCTTAAAACAAAAGAGCGATTATAATCAATCATAAAAATATTTTTAAAATCCGCGCCAAGAGCGAGATAAGAAGTAAAAACCGCCAGAAAACCGATAAGCGAGCCGATTATTATTGCTACCTCTCCAATGGTTCCTTTGAGTCCGGAAAGGGCGTCTTCGCTGGTAAGAGCGCCTCCTGAACCCAAAACCGCGAAAATAAAAACCAAATAAAAAAATAAAGAAATCAAAATGCTTATCCAGATAATTCTTTTAAAATCTTTAAGTCCTCCTTCGTCGGTCCGATGATTAAAAATATCCCTGACTTCGGGAATGACGGCAAAGCCGGATAAAGAAAAAATCCAAACGCCGTAGGGCAAAAACCAAAGCTTGCCGCCCGTCTCGGCCAAAAAATTTTCCAATCTGATGTGAGGGGCGGAAACGCCCAAAAGATACAAAATAAAAACCAGCAAAGGCAGGGTTAAATAAAAATTTACGAGCCCGATTTTTTCAAATCTAAACAGCAATAAAAAAGCGCCCAGTCCGAAAAACAAAACGCTCAAAAAGAAAACGCTCATCAACGGAAAAACATTATGAAGAAATATGCCGCCCAAAACTCCGTAAACAAGGAGGGTGCCGTAATAACTGAAAATCGTGATTAAAAAAGAAATTCGCGCGTATCCTTGGCCTAAAAATTTATTGACATATCCCGGGAATCTGTGCTTGCCGCCGGTTAAAAAAGCGATCTCGCCGTAAAAAATGTGAAGAACGAGAATAAAAAAAAGGGCGATAGCCAAATGCGCGAGCCCCCAAAACAATCCGGCTTTTAAAAAAGCGTAGGGCAGGGCGAACATTCCCGCGCCGACAATCATTCCGACAAGAAATCCGAACGACTGAAAATAAAAATTAATTTTAGACATTTTCGTCCTCATTGTCGCCGGCTCTAATCGGCGAAAGCTCCGACTCAAGCCGGCGAATAACGACTAAAATAATGAGGGCCAGTATCGTGGCGGAAACGGCGATTAAATACATTTTCAAGCCGACAGCCATACCGATTGCCGCGCAAATCCAAACAACGGCGGCGGTCGTAATCCCGCGAACATTCCCGCCTTTTAAAAAAATTATTCCCGCGCCCAAAAAACCCACGCCCAAAACAATATTCGCCGCGACGCGCGAAGGGTCAATATTGGCAAACCCGAGATTTTTAAATCCTTCAACCGAAAGAATCGTAAAAAGAGCGGAACCGAGCGCGACCAGGGCGAAAGTGCGCATTCCGGCCGGCTTTCCTTTTCGCCACCGTTCAACTCCGATAAGCAAACCCAAAACAGAAGCTAAAACCAACTGAAAGATAAATTTTAAACTTGTTTCGTCCATAAAAATTTTGGCGGGCTAAACTTCAATTATTTTTTCTTTTTTAATAAGTTCAATTACTTTCTCCACTAAGATTTTCGGGTCGGAATCATAAACAACTTTTCCGGAACCGCGATGAGAATCTTTTATTATTTCGTCAATCCACTCGGTGCTTCCGCCCGCTCCGGTTAAAATTCCAATCGGCTTGTTGTCCTCAAAAGCGATTGTAAATTCGTTTAAGGTGCCCATTCTGCCGCACCCGACAATGACCGCGTCAGCCGACCGAGTAAGCAACAAATTTCTTCCTGAATACTCAAAACCGGTATAAATAATGATGTCGTGATAATCCACCGGAAGCTTGTAGTCCTCAATATGGTTTTTCTCCGAATCAGCCGGCGAAACGCCGATTACAAACCCGCCCGCTTCTTTGGCGCCAATTGCCGCCCAGTAAGGAAAACCGGTTGTGGCGCCGGTAATTAAAACAGCATTATGCGAGGCAATCTCTTTTCCGATTTCTTTTGCTTTTTCAAGGGCATCGGGAGCGCAATGCCCGGTTTCAGCCGCGCCGGAAACCGAAATTTTGTATTTTAAATGATAATGAGGAGGGGGTTTCATAAATATTGCTTTATTTTGAATTATATCTTATTCTATTTATCAGAACAACTGTCGGGGGTCGCCTTAGCTTGTCAAACCAAAGAAGCGCTGTTAGCTTGTAGCTAACAGATGGCGCACTTAGAATAGGCGGCTCCCGACCAAAATAGTCCTTTCATTAAAAAAGGAGAAGGAAAAATGCCGGAACTACTAGAAATGTTACCTTCAGACTTGCTAGAAGAAACACAACAAAGATTTTATATAAAAAGAAAAGGGCGGATAGAAGTGCGCACCCCTGAGGGAGAAATAATAGCAATGCTAAAAGCGCCCCCAGGAAGCGTTGTTATCATACAAGACGGCGAAGAGTACTGTGAGGAGATTTAACCGTCTCCTCTTTTTTTTATTTCACAATCCCTGCAATCCGGTTAAAATTCTAAACAAAAAGAAAATCGCCGGCAAAAACATTTGCCAGAAAACAAAAATAAAAAGAAAAATAAAAATAAGGCCGTATTGCTCAAGAAAATATTGGATATGCTGATAGCGAAGCGGCAGGAGAGAAAATAAAACCCGCGAGCCGTCCAAGGGCGGAATGGGAATCATATTAAAAAAAGCCAAAATTAAGTTTATAAAGGCGATAAAGCCGGCGATTTTTAAAAATTCCGGCGCCAAACCAAAATTTCCGCCAAAACGGACGATTAAGCCAAAAACTAAAGCCACTGAAACATTGCTCGCTGGTCCGGCTAAGCCGACCAAGCCCGGCCCGTATTTTTGATTGCTCAGATTATAGGGGTTAAAAGGCACTGGCTTTGCCCAGCCAAAAATAAACCCGCCGAGCAACGAAGTCATCAACGGCACAAAAAAAGAGCCAACCGGGTCTAAATGGTTTATCGGATTTAAAGTAAGCCGGCCGGCGTATCTGGCGGTCCTGTCTCCCAAATAATCGGCCATATAGCCGTGAGAAACTTCATGGACAACAACCGACATTATTAAAATCGCGACGGCGAAAATCAAATCTATTCCTTGCATATCAATAAATTTTATGATAACATGAATTATAAAATTTCTAAATCTAAATTTCTTTATTATGAAAATTTGTCCAATCTGCGAAAAAGGTTCAAGAATGGGCGGCAAACGAAACCTTTTGCGCGGCCACTACAATCCCACGCCAAAAAAAAGAAAATATCCCAATCTCCAATGGGCTCGCTTGACATCCGGCAAAAGAATCAAAATCTGCACCCGGTGCATGAAAGCCGGAAAGCATTTAAAATAAAATAAAAATAAGTCTCGGGCTGTAGGATAACGGCAGTCCTTACCCTTGGGGTGGGTATAGTCCGGGTTCAATTCCCGGCAGCCCGACCAATGCGATTCTTAAAATATCTTATTGTTTTTATCGTAATAGTCGGGTTTTTTGCTTTTTTGAGCCGGGAAAACGAGCCGGCTTTTCAAAAAATTAAAATCGGGGAAACGATTATTAGCGTTGAACTTGCCGATGATTCGCCAAAACAAACAAGGGGCCTGTCCGGAAAAGACAAGCTCAAAGAAAACAACGGCATGCTTTTTATTTATGATAAACCTGAGATTCGTTCCATCTGGATGAAAGATATGAAATTTCCCATAGACATAATTTGGGTTGACGAAAACAAAAAAATAATCGGGGTTGAAAACGGCGTTAAACCCGAATCTTACCCAAAGAGTTTTGAGTCGCCCGGCCCCGTAAAATATATCTTGGAAACAAATTCCGGCTTTGCTGAAAAATACGGCCTTAAACCCGGCGCGCTTGTGGATTTTTAATTCAAATTCGCATAAGATATTTGATATGCCCAGTAAGACAAAATCGAATGCTAAATCTAATTTCTTGCCGAGCATAAACATGTATTATTACCAAATCATATTTAAACATAATAGTCGGATGTTTACTTGCGGATTTAGCAAGAAATATTCGATTTAGTCTTACTGGGTATGGAAAATAAAAGCTCCGCCATTCCAACGGCTATTATTATCGCTGGTTTGATAATCGCCGGTTCGATTTTTTACACTTCAAGAAATAAGCCGTCAAATGAAACCAAGATTGAAAATAAGACAGCCGAAGAAAAACAATCTTCTTCAGACGCGGATAACATAAAATCCATAACCAGCCAAGACCATATCTTGGGAAATCCCGACGCTTCGGTGAAAATAGTTGAATTTTCCGACGCCGAGTGCCCGTTTTGCAAAAAATTTCACGGAACAATGCATCAACTGATTGACGAATACGGAAAAACCGGAGAGGTCGCCTGGGTTTACCGCCATTTCCCGCTTGACCAGCTTCATTCAAAAGCCCGCAAAGAAGCCGAAGCAACAGAATGCGCGGCTGAACTTGGCGGCAATGATAAGTTTTGGAATTATTTGGACCGGCTTTTTGAAATCACTCCATCAAACAACAATCTTGACCCGGCGGAGCTTCCGCGAATCGCCGAGTATGTCGGACTTAGCAGAGCCGATTTTGAACAATGCCTTGAGAGCGGAAAATACGCCGGACGCGTTCAGGAAAATATTGACGACGCGATTAAATCCGGAGGAACAGGCACTCCCTACAGCGTTGTTATCGCAAAAAACGGGAAAAAATCCGTTATTAACAGAGCTTTGCCGTACAGCATGGTGAAATCCGCGGTTGAAGCGGCGCTTCAAGAAAAATAATTAAAATCTGGATTTTGCCTCAATTTTATCTTCTCCTCTTTTTGTCAAGGCGATATAAATAATTAAGGCGAGATTTGTTAAGCCAGAAAGAATCAAGAAAAACCAAAGAAGCAAAGATTTTCCTTTTTCTTGGGCGCCAATGGCGGCTACCTGCGAATCGGTTTTGGCCGGTTCTTTCTTTTTAATAGTTATCGCGGCTTGTTTTTCCGGCAAGGGAGAGGGCGCGGCGGAAAGGACTTGAATTGAACAGGTTGCCTCGGCCCGGCGGCCGAACGAATCAATGGCGGATAAATTCGCGATTTTAACGCCCAATGTTGAAAAAGAAATTTTTATTGGGGAGTCCGTTCCGGCAACGCCTCCGCTCCATTTATACGAAACAGGAATATTTCCGCCCGCCTGGCTGGCGACAAAAACAACTTCTTCGTTTATTCGCGCCGGGCTTGGATTCGCGGCGCAGCCGACTCTGAACTGCTCTATGCTTATGGGCCCGGAAATCGGAACAGGACTCGGACCGCCCAAAACAGTCACCCCCACCGACTTAAATGCCGATGTTATGCCGTCAGGACCGACGCAATTTATATTATAATTCGTTGTTTTTTCCGGGAAAACATTTGCCGAACCAAAAAGAAGTTTGCTTCCCGACCAGCCGCCGGAAGCGATGCAATACATAGAGCTCGTGGCGCTCCACGACAAAGCAACGCTTTCTCCTTTTTGAATTACGCTCGGGTCGGCGCTGAAAGAAACCGCGGGTTGTTCCGCGTTCGCTTTAAAAAGCGGCGCGAATAGGAAAAAACCGCTTAAAATAAAGCCGAGAAAAATGATGTAAAATTTTCCGGCGTTTTTTGTTTTCATTTTGAAAATTATACACCTATTATAAAGCAATGTCAAGTTGTTTTTATTTTTCGCGCGTTTGGCTAAAATGATTAAATGAACAATAAAATTCCCAAAATCGCGATTAACGGTTTCGGCCGGATAGGCCGGCAATTTTTCAAGGTCGCTTTTGGTTCGCCCGAAATTGAGATTGTCGCGATAAACGATTTGGGGAGTTTGGAAAATTTAGCTTATCTTCTGGAATTTGACACTGTCTATAGCCGGTATGATAAAAAAATAGAAATTGGAAAAAAAGAACTTATTGTGGATGGAAAACCGATTAGGTTTTTAAATGAAACCAACCCGGGGCTCCTTCCTTGGAAAGATTTGGGCATTGACATCGTTGTTGAATCAACCGGCAGATTTGCTTCTTACGACAAAGCAAAAGTTCATTTGGACGCGGGCGCAAAAAGAGTAGTGATTACCGCGCCGGCGCAGGATGAAGAAGAAACGATTACGGCGACCCCGAATGTAAACGAGAAAGCTTTAGCCCGCTCAAAAATCAGTTCCAACGCTTCCTGCACAACGAACGCCGTTACGCCGGTTGCCGCCATAATGATGAAAAACCCGGGCATAAAATATTCGCTTTTAAATACGGTTCACGGCATCACAGCCGAACAAAGTTTGGTGGACGGTCCAACGCCGCCTCTTCACGAAGATTTCAGGCGAGGCCGGGCCGCTTTCGGAAATCTCGTGCCGACCACCACCGGCGCCGCGATTGCCGCGGCAAAAGCCATTCCGGGAATGAAAGACAAATTTGACGGCATTGCTTTAAGAGCGCCGGTGCTTGCCGGCTCAATCCTGGATTTCACTTTTTTGGCGCTTCGCAAAACTTCAGCTGAAGAAATTAACAATATTTTCATTGAAGAAGCGAAAAAACCGGAATGGAAAGGGATAATGACCGTAACAGACAAACCGATTGTCTCCTCGGATATTCTCCGCAATCCTCACGGCGCGATTATTGATTTGGATTTAACCCGCGTTGTGGGCAACGAACTCGTAAAAGTAATGAGCTGGTACGACAACGAATGGGGATACGCGAATATGCTGTTGAAGCACATATTGTCTTTAATTCCCTTGCTATAAATGGACGAGTGTATTTTTTGCAAAATCGTCAATAAACAAATCAAAGCCGAAATTATTTATGAAGACGCTCATACTTTGGCGTTTTTGGATATTATGCCCCGCGCGACGGGACACGTGGTGGTTATTCCAAAAACTCATATCGCCAATTTGACCGAATTTCCGGACGAAGAAATCGGAGCGTTTTTCAACGCAGTCAAAAAAACGGTTAAAATGGTTGAGAACGGACTCGCCCCCGACGGTTTCACTCTCGGCGTCAATCACAACGAAGCCGCCGGCCAAGTTATTCCCCATCTTCATTTTCACATCATTCCGAGATGGCGGGGAGACGGCGGAAAAGGAATACAAGGAATTGTAAACAATCCTCCTCAAGAATCTTTGGAACAAATCGCCAAAAAAATCCTAAAAAACTGATTTCAATAAAAAAATAACCGCCAACACTAAGGGCGGTTCATATCTAAATATTTTTCAACCTTTTTTCAACCCTCCCTGTTCTTTTTTTGTCACTATGCGCATATACTCTTGATAGGTGAGGCAGCAGACGTTCTTTTTAAGATTGTCCAAAAGACCGTTGGGGTTATGCTTAATTTCAATTACAATGTTGCAAGACTCACAGCCATACCAAGTCTTACTTGAATCAGAACTAAACTCGGGCAATAGAGTCATCAGTTTATTACAGGTTGAACAACGCTGCATTGCGTCTTCTCCTTTCCAAAAAAATCTGCTGAAAATTCAATGAGCCCTTTAAAATAATTATAGTTATTTTTCAATAAAAATCAATTTAAATCTTGCAGAATTTTTCTTGCCGTTTCTCTGTCATTATGAGGAATTTTTTGTCCTCTTGAACTCATAATAAATGATTCCGCGCCTTTGCCGGTAATGATAACAACATCTCCTTGCCTTGCCGATTTAATACCTTTTTTTATCGCCTCTTTTCTGTCTAAAATTTTACTGTAATTTCGGATTTCGGATTTCGGATTTCGGATTTGCGAAAATCCAGCCTCAATATCGTTTAAAATAGACGCTGGATTTTCGTCATACGGGTCTTCGTCGGTTAAAATAATTTCATCGCAATATTCCGCCGCGATTTTTCCCATTTCCGGCCTTTTCCATTTATCTCTGCCTCCGCCCGCAGAACCCAAAACGCAAATCAATCTGCCGTTTGATTTTAAAAATTGTTCTTTCAGTGCTTGGTAAACTTCTTTCAGAGAATCCGGCGTGTGGGCGTAATCAACAACAACTGAAAACGGCTCTTTTTGGACAAACTCCATTCTTCCCTCAACGCCGCCAAACTTCCCTATCGCTCTTTTTATTTCTTCCAAATGAATGTTTTGCGAAATTCCGAAACTCACTGCCGCTAAAATATTGTATAAATTAAATTTTCCGAGCAAAGACGAAGAAAAATTCTCTCCATTTAATTCAAATTTTATTCCCTCTTTGTTTAATTCTATGTTCTCGGCTTTAACAAATTTTGAATCCTTAATTCCTAATTCATTATTCATAATTCCATAACCAATTTTGTTGTCCGCCTTATACTCCAAAAACCCACCCCCGTATTTATCATCTAAATTCGCGATAATAACCTTTGGGACTTCTCGCTTGCGAAAAGTTTTTGAAAGCAGAACGAATAATTTCTTTTTTGAGGCGATATAATTTTCAAATCCGCCGTGCGCCTCAATGTGTTCGGGCGCGATATTGGTAAAAATCGCCACATCCCAGTCTATAAATCTATGGCGCGACTGCAAAATTCCCTGCGAAGTGGTTTCTATAACGGCGTATTGGCAATTTTGTTCCTTGGCGCGGCGCAAAAATTTCTGAATAAAAAATCTGCCCGGCATTGTCATTTTAAAATCGTTTTTCCATCGTTCCTCGCCGATTCTGAATTCCAAAGAAGAAATCAAAGCGGTTTTAAATTTCGCTTCTTCCAGAATTTTAGCAAGCAAATGCGCGGTCGTGGTTTTCCCTTTTGTCCCGGTTATCCCGACAACGATTAAATTTCTTGACGGATAACCGTGCCAAAAAGCCCCCAACCAAGACAAAACAAAATGATAAAAAGAAAAAAAGAAACCGGGGAGAATTTTTTTAATTTGGTCCATTTGCGTTATCTGCTTCCTAAAATTTTTAGCGCTTCTTTAATTTTTGAATTGCGGTCTTGGATATTGACTTTATCCGATAACTTTTTTAAAGCTTCGCGGGCCTCGGCAATGCCGTAGCCCAAAGCGGTCAAAGCGTCTATTACTTCCTTATCTTCCGCCAAACCAAATCCTTCTCCCTGGCCAAGCTTGGCTTTTAATTCTAAAATTATTCTCTCGGCTTTTTTCTGGCCAATGCCGGAAACTTTCGTCAAATAATGAATGTCTCCGGCGCTAATCGCTCTTTTTAAATTGTCTATCGGACCCTTACTGATGATGCCAAGCGCCGATTTCGGTCCCACGCCGGAAATGCCGTTTAAAATTTCAAAAAATTCCAATTCCGACAAAGACAAGAAACCGTAAATCTCGTCGCGACGCCCCATTTTGTCTTCATGTTGATAATGGTAGGTAAAAAGCTTTATATTTGAGCCAGCGGACGGAAGTTCCTTCAGGGTTAATTCTCCGACAAAAATTTTATAGCCGATTTTATTGACTTCAATAATAATGTATTTTTCGCCGCGAAAGGCGATTTTCCCTTCCAAACTGGCAATCATAATTTTATTATAACATGTTTAAGCTTTTTTCCGCATACAAACCAAAGGGCGACCAGCCCCAGGCAATAAAAAAGCTCGCGGCTGGCGTTGAATCCGGGAAAAAATACCAGACGCTTTTGGGCGTTACGGGTTCCGGCAAAACATTTTCCATCGCTTCGGTCATAGAAAAACTCCAAAGGCCGGCTTTGATAATTTCGCACAATAAAACCTTGGCGGCCCAGCTTTTTCAGGAATTCAAGGAATTTTTTCCAGAAAACTCCGTTCATTATTTTGTTTCTTATTACGACTATTATCAGCCTGAGGCGTATCTTCCGGCAACCGATACTTATATCGGCAAAGACGCGAAAATCAACGATTTTATTGACCAGCTCCGCCACGCTTCGCTTCAGGGGATTTTAACCGAATCGAATTTTATCATCGTGGCTTCGGTTTCCTGCATTTACGGCATTGGCGAGCCGGAAGAATACCGAAAAATGGGAATTGAATTGAAAATTAGCCAAGAAATTAAACGCCGAGAAATTTTAAAGCGCCTTGTTTTACTTCAATATGAAAAGGATGGGAAAAAAATCGCGGGCTCCTTCAAAACAAGAGGAGATTTGATAGAAATAAATCCGCCCGACGGCGAAACAAAAATTTTAATAGAATTGCTCGGCAATAAAATTGAGGGAATTCAGAGACAAAAAGAAACGAGTAAGGAAAATCTAAAACAAATAAAAATCTTCCCGGCGAAATTTTTTGTCACCGAAAGAGAAAAATTGAAAATCGCGCTTGCCAATATCCGTGAAGAATTAAAAGAAAGATTAAAAGAGCTTAAAAAACAAAAAAAGTTTCTGGAAGCGGAGCGGCTTGAAGAACGGACAAATTATGATTTGGAAATCCTGCAAGAAACCGGCTATGTGAATGGGATTGAAAATTATTCGCGGCATTTGTCTTTTCGCGCCGAGGGCGAGCCGCCCTATACTTTGATTGATTATTTGCCTGAAAACGCGCTTATTATTATTGACGAATCTCATATGACTATTCCCCAGTTAAAAGGAATGTACGAGGGCGACAAGGCGAGAAAACAAGTTTTGATTGATTACGGCTTCCGTCTTCCTTCCGCCCTGGACAACCGACCGCTTAATTTTAAAGAATTTGAAGAAAAAAACAAAAACCGAAAATTTATTTTTATCTCTGCCACTCCCGGCCCTTATGAAAACAGCCGGGGGAACATTGCGGAACAGCTCGTCAGACCAACTGGCTTGTTAGACCCGAAAATTCACATAAAGCCGCTCAAAAACCAGATTCATCAAGCGATTGAAGAAATTAAAAAAGCGGTTGAAAAACGCGAGCGGGTATTGCTTCTGACCCTCACCAAAAAGGGGGCGGAAGATGTTTCGCTGTTTTTAAAAGAGAAAAATATCAGGGCCGAGTATCTTCATTCCGATATAAAAACAATTGAACGAACAAAAACCTTGCGGGCTTTAAGAGCCGGCGAATTTGATGTTTTGGTTGGAATAAACTTGCTTCGCGAAGGATTGGATTTGCCCGAGGTCGCCCTGACGCTTGTTTTAGACGCGGATAAAGAAGGTTATTTGAGAAACGCCACGTCTTTGATTCAAACCATTGGCCGGGCGAGCCGGCACCCAAACGGCCGGGCGATTTTATTCGCCGACAAGATGACAAAATCAATCAAAGAAACGATTGCGAAGACCGCCCACCGCCGGAAAATTCAAGAAAAATACAACAAAATTCAGGGCATTGTTCCGGCGCAAATTTTCAAGCCATTGCCAAAACCGTTTTGGATTGAAAAAATTGAAACCGCGAAAGAAAAAGAATATGAAAAATTATTAAAAGATTTGCAAAAAAAAATCAAAAATCCGGCTCAATTGAAAATAAAACTGGAAGAAATAATGTTAAGAGCCGCCGACGAACTTGATTTTGAAAAAGCCGCAAAAATCAGGGATTTGATGAAGAATGTTTAGATTTGAAAAATAAATCCCCTGCGCGCGTACGCAACGCAGGGGAGGATGTAAAAAGATTAGTCAGTGTAGCATTTGCGAAAAAGGAAATAAAAGCCGAAAGAAGCTCCAATGAATGTCGCAGATGGTGATCCCCACATAATATATTGGAAATGCTCGACCGGTGGATTTTTAAGAACAAAAAGAAAGACAAACGCAATGTGCCACGCAACTGAAAGCGCAACAAGAGCCGCAACAAGCATACTCCCTAAAATCAACCCAATCTTATTATCAACGTGCCTCATGTGCAATCTCCCTTTTGATAAATTCCAGCTTAAAATAAAACGCTTTTTAAAACAACAATTTGTTTTATTAAAGCAAATTTATCGCAAAAAGTCAAGCTTTGAAAAAGCCGCAAAAATCAGGGATTTGATGAGAAGCGTTTAAAATAAAAGAGGTAGATAAAATTATCTACCTCTAACGCTATTCCTCTTCCCTGGGATCTATAAAAATTACGGGGTTCTGTTTTTTTTTAAGCAACCTCCTATGCCATCTAGAAACCTTCTTACCGAGATAAAAATCCCAGAAAGCTAGAAAAGCAATGACTATTCCGAATGTTATTAATCCAGGCACTACCGCGTTCCACATTGTTTTCCTCCCTGGTTAAAATAAAAGAAATTTTCCTAAATAAAGATTATCAATTATTATCTAAAAATACAATTCAAAACCCTTTAGGCGCCGTGCTTAATCTCAATGACATCGCCGTCCTGGACAATATAATCTTTGCCTTCGGTTCGCAAAAGTCCTTTTTCGCGCGCCTTTGACCATCCTTCTACATTTAATAAATCCCGCCAATTTATAACTTCGGCTTTAATAAAATTTTTTTCAAAATCGCTGTGAATAACGCCGGCGGCTTGGGGCGCTTTTATTCCTTTTTTAATCGTCCAAGCGCGCGTTTCATCCTCGCCGGTTGTTAAAAATGTTATCAAGCCGAGGATTTCATAAGATTTTTTAATCAAAGAATCAAGTCGCGATTCTTTCGGCAGGCCGAGCGATTCCCGTTCATCCGGATTAAATCCCGCTGAATCAAATTCAGCCGCGATGTCCATAACTAAAAATTCCCAATTGTTTTTTCTGAAAAGAGCAATTAAATCCGGCGCGATTTCGCCGTCTTTTCCGTTCAACAAATAAACGCGCTCTTTTAATGTCAAGAATTGGCAGTTTTTCAAAATTTTCTTTTCTTCTTCGCTCCAGTTTTGTTCCGCCAAAATTTTCCCGGAAAGCAGAAATTCTTTTGCTTTTTTCAGGGCTTCGGATTCTCTCGCAGCGTCTTTTTTCCCTAATTTTATTTCCTTTTGCAAACCGTCAATCCTTTTATCAATTGTTTCCAAATCTTTTAATGCCAGTTCCGCGTCTAAAATCTCTTTGTCGGACAGAGGGTCTATTTTGCCTTGGGTGTTTATAATGTCTGAATTATTGAAAGCGCGAAGAACATAAACAATCGCGTCGGTTTCGCGGATATTCGCCAGAAATTTGTTGCCGAGACCTTCTCCCTGAGCCGCGCCCTTAACCAATCCGGCAATGTCAACGAATTCAACCGTGGCGTAAATTTTTTTCGCGGAGCGCGCCATTTCCGCTAATTTATCAACCCGCTCGTCGGGTATGGCGACAACTCCCACATTCGGGTCAATCGTGCAAAACGGATAATTGGCGCAATCAACCTGTTTTTTCGTGATGGCCGAAAACAAGGTTGATTTGCCCACATTAGGCAGGCCGACAATGCCAATGGAAAGAGAATAGCTCATATTAAAACCATTTCCAAAACCAGTATTTTTCAAAAAGGACTTTTCCCAAATGCCAAATTCTGGCGGGTCGCCTTATTTTTATTTGCGGGTCCGGCTCGGCGTAAAATTTTCCGCTCGCAAAACCCGCCTTGCCAAAACCGGTTTCCAAAAAACAAGAGCCCTGTCCGTCGTATTCTTTTTTAAGATTAATGCCCTTGATGTCGTTTGCTATATTATCAGCCGCGACTTCGGCTTCAAGATGAGCAAAAACTCCGGCTTTTGGAAGCGGCTTTCCGGAAGCAAGAGCGATAAAAGCCGCGTCGCCAATCGCAAAAACATTTTCATATTTTGCCTGAAGAGTTTTTTTATCAACCGGAATCCAACCGGCCTCGTTACCTATCCCCGATTCCCTGATTGCTTTCTCCCCTTGATGAGGGGGAACAAAAATCAAAATATCAAATTTCGCGATTTTGTTTTCTTTGAAAATAATCTCTTTTTTGTCCGGAGCGACGGAAACAAGATTAAGCTCGGGATTGAATTTAATGTTTCTTGATTCAATCATTGATTTAATAATTTTTCCGTTTTCCGGCCCGACTGCCGGAAGGGGCAGAGATTCGGGCGTAAAAACGCCGATTTCCACCTTGTCTCTTATATTTCTTTTCCGAAAATATTCATCAAGCAAAAAAGCGGCTTCGTAAGGAGCGGCCGGACACTTAAAAGGAAGGGAGGAAATAACAACGGCGATTTTGCCCCCGGAAAAAATCCGCAATTCATCGCGCAATTTTTCTATTCCCCGCAATTCGTAAAGATTAAAACCCGCTTGATTAAGTCCCGGTATTTTTTCCGGCGCGAGTTCGGCGCCGAGCGAAATAATCAAATAATCGTATTTAAAATCCCGATTTTGGGTTTTTACCGTCTTATTTTCCGGAATAATTTTCAAAATTTCGTCCTGAACAACTTCAATGCCTTTTCTTTCCAACGAAGAAAGCGGTTTTTGAAT
>MHMS01000019.1 GCA_001821615.1 Candidatus Niyogibacteria bacterium RIFCSPLOWO2_12_FULL_41_13
AGGGCGCTTGCCGAAGCGATTGGTGTTTCTTATGAAGAAGCCCGGATTTTTCTTGATGAATATTTCAAAGACTTTCCCAAACTTTTTAATTATTTTGAGAGCGTTAAAAACTCGGCGCGGGAAAAAGGATTTTTGACGACTCTCTTCGGCCGGAAAAGATTTATTCCGGAAATAAATTCAAACATTGAAAGAATCAAAAGAGAGGGCGAAAGAAAAGCGCTCAATTTTCCGATTCAAGGAAGCGCGGCTGATTTAATTAAGCTCTCAATGGTGAAAATTGACGAATATCTTCAAAAAAACAATCTTATTGAAAAAGCGAAACTGATTTTACAAATCCACGACGAACTTATTTTTGAAATTGAAGAAAAGGCCGCGCCAAAAATCGCTCCTGAAATCAAAAAAATAATGGAGGAAATTCACTCCCTTAGAATTCCGTTAAAAACCGAGATAAAATCCGGCAACAACTGGGCAGAACTAAATTAAAACTTGATTTTTTTATTACTTGCGCTATATTTTTGTAGAAGTTGTTTTGGATTTCGGGATCGCTATTTAAAAGGAGAAAAAGATGCCAGACAACAGCGAGTTGATTGGGGTTTTGCAAGCAAACAGTATTAAAGTTTTACAAGGCCTGACACGAACCATAGCCTATGTGAAGTTATACCAACCGCGCAAAGGCAAAAAACCTTGTCCTCCGTCTTTCTTTGAATTGACTCTTGCGCAACAAGTAGCAAAAGCAAAAGGAACGGCAAATCGTGAGATCCGCGCCGAAATCATTGAAGCAAATAGTCGTACATTTTTGATATTGTCTATTGACATCCACGGGGATGGCCCAGGAGATGCTCCAATGATAATAAGTGCTCTGCAAAGCGCAAAAAAACTTGCTGAAAATGCGCTTGAGCGCGTTGCGAGAATGGCAGTTTTGGAAGCATGTAAACCGATCCTCTGAAGACATGTTAAGCTTTTTGGTTTTTAGATGATGGGCTGGATTTTATGAATCTAGCCCATTTTTATAAAAAAACTTTTTGGATAAATCAAATTCTGTCAATTTGAAGCTTGTTGATTTAATTTCAATTTTTGCTATATTATATTTTCTTATGGCGAGAATCAATCAATTGATAAAAAGGGGAAGAAAATCAAAAAAGGCGAAATCGCCCTCGCCGGCTCTTACTTTTGGATTTAACGCCAAAAAAAACAGGCCCGTTGATTACGGTTCTCCTTTTAAACGCGGAGTTTGCGTTAAGGTTTTCACCACTACTCCCAAAAAACCCAATTCGGCTTTGCGGAAAGTCGCCAAAGTCAGGCTAACCAACGGAATGGAGGTAACCGCTTATATCCCGGGTGAGGGCCATAATTTGCAAGAGCACTCAATAGTTATGTTAAGGGGCGGAAGAGTGAAGGATTTGCCGGGCGTCAGATACCACATTGTCCGCGGGATTTTAGACTGCGCCGGCGTTGAAGCAAGAAGGCAGGAAAGGTCGGGATACGGAGCAAAAAAGCCGAAAGCGGAACAAAAATAGCTTATAGCGATTAGCAGTTTTTAGATAAAAATTATGAGGAGGAAAAGAAAAGGAATTGCGTCAATAAAGCCGGATGCGGTTTACGGAAGCGTTCTTGCCGGAAAATTCATCAATTCGCTTATGCAAAGCGGCAAAAAAAATCTGGCGGAGAAAATTTTTTATCAGGCGATTGAAGAAGCCGGCAAAAAAACGAACAAAGAGCCGATTAAGCTTTTTGAAGAAGCGTTGCAGAGTGTCACACCTTTGGTTGAAGTAAGGTCAAAAAGAATAGGGGGAGCGAATTATCAGGTGCCGCGCGAAGTGCCGAAGGGACGCCAAATCGCGCTTGCCACCAGATGGTTGATTCAGGCAAGCCGCAACAAAAAAGGAAGACCGATGCGGAATAAATTGGCCGAAGAATTTGTCAACGCCGTCAACAAACAAGGAGACGCTTATAAAAAGAAAGAAGACACTCGCAGAATGGCGGAAGCAAACAGGGCTTTCGCGCATTTTGGCCGTTAATTTTACGACCTATAAGTCTTATAAGACTTATAGGTCGTATAGGACATGAGAGATTTTCCAATAGAAAAAACAAGAAATATCGGCGTTATCGCCCACATTGACGCGGGAAAAACAACCGTGTCCGAGCGGATTTTATTTTACACGGGCATTTCCCACAAAATCGGCGAAGTCCACGAGGGGCGGGCGATAATGGACTGGATGGAGCAGGAAAGGGAAAGAGGCATTACGATTACGGCGGCCGCAACCACCGTGTTTTGGCTGCCGACCCGTTATAAAAACGAAGCCGAACAAAATCCTAAAATCAGAGAAGAGCGCGAACACAAAATAAACATTATTGACACTCCGGGCCACATTGATTTTACGGTTGAGGTTCAACGTTCTTTGAGGGTGCTTGACGGAGCGGTGGTTGTTTTTGACGGTGTCGCCGGCGTTGAGCCCCAGTCGGAAACGGTTTGGCGGCAGGCGGATAAATTCGGCGTTCCAAGAATTTGTTTCATCAATAAGCTTGACCGGACCGGCGCGAGTTTTGAAAAATCTTTAAAATCAATCCGGGAAAAATTGTCGCCAAAAGCGCTGCCCGTGATGATTCCAATCGGCCTTGAGTCGGATTTTCAAGGATTGATTGATTTATTGAACCGAAAGGCTTTTTATTTTGAAGGCGAGCAGGGAGAAAAAATCCGCGAAGAGGAAATTCCGGAAAATTTCAAGGAAGAAACGGAGAAATACCGCCATGCGCTAATAGAAAGAATCGTTGAGCAAGACGAAAAACTTATGGAGCAATATCTGGAAGGAAAAGAAATTCCTCTTGATGAATTAAATAAAATTTTAAGAAAAGCCTGTTTGAATTACGATTTAATACCGGTTTTTTGCGGCTCGGCCCTGAAAAACAAAGGCGTTCAGTTTCTTTTGGACGGCGTTATTGATTATCTCCCGAGCCCGGTTGACAAGCCGGCGGTCAAAGGAATCAATCTCAAAAATAATCAAGAAGTTTTTATAGAGGCGAAAGACGACATTCCCTTTTGCGCTCTCGCTTTTAAATTGCAAAGCGACCCTTTTGTCGGCTCGCTTACTTATTTCAGGGTTTACTCGGGCGCGCTTAAAAGCGGCTCCTATGTTTTAAACAGCGTTACCGGCGAGAAAGAAAGAGTGGGGCGGATTTTAAGAATGCACGCGAATGAAAGGACGGAAATGAAAGAAATTTACAGCGGAGACATCGGCGCGATTGTCGGCTTGAAAAACACAAAGACCGGGCACACGCTTTGCGACCCGGAAAATCCAATCGTCCTTGAAAAACCGACATTCCCCGAGCCGGTGGTGGCGCTCCGAATTGAACCGAAAACAAAAGCGGACCAGGAGAGAATGGGCATGGCCTTAAAGCGGCTTTCCGACGAGGACCCGACTTTTAAAATAAAATCCGACCCGGAAACTCTGGAAACTTTAATCGCCGGAATGGGCGAACTTCATCTGGAAATTCTCGTTGACAGAATGAAAAGAGAGTTTAAAGTTGAAGCGGACGTCGGCAAGCCGCAAGTCGCCTATAAAGAAACGATTCTCGGCAAAGCCGAAGCAGAGGGAAAATACATCCGCCAGTCGGGCGGCAGAGGGCAATACGGCCATGTCTGGCTGAAGCTTGAATCGCTTGAACGGGGCAAGGGACTTGAATTTATTGACGCCATCAAGGGCGGCATTATTCCCCGGGAATACATTCCGGCGGTTGAAAAAGGAGTGCGGGAAGCGTCCGATAAAGGAGTGCTGGCGGGTTATCCTTTGATTGACCTTCGCGTTACTCTGTATGACGGCTCTTTTCACGAAGTTGATTCTTCGGAATTCGCTTTTAAGATAGCCGCTTCAATGTCTTTGCAGGAAGCGGCCCGGCGCGCGAAACTTGTTTTACTGGAGCCGATTATGAAAATTGAGACGACAATGCCCGAAGAATTTATGGGCGATGTTATCGGCGACTTGACTTCCCGCCGGGCAAAAATAGAGCAAATTACCGACCGCCACGGCATAAAAGTGGTTAACGGCAAAGTTCCTTTGTCCGAGACTTTCGGCTATATCACCCAACTTAGGTCAATGACCGAAGGCCGGGGCAGTTTCAATATAGAATTTTCCAATTACGAACAAGTCCCAGCGTCTCTCGCCGAGCAAATTATCCAGGGAAAGAAAGCATGATTCAAAACGCCGAGAAAAAAAATAACTTTATCGCCGCCGAAACAAACGGCGATTTTGAAAACGAACTCGTTTCTCCGGAATTGCTTGACGACTCGCTTGATTTTGAGGAAGAAGATTTAGAAAAGCTCCCGATTTGACCTTTCCGGAAAATTTTTGCTACTTTTAATATTATGTGGCTTTCAAGAGACGCTATTTTAAGACATTTAAAAGAGGGTAATATTGTTATTGAGCCGTTTGATGAGCGAAAGCTTAAAACCTCAAGTTATGATGTTTCCATCGGCGAATGGTTTTGGCGGGAAAGGCATCCCGAAGGGAAAGCGACAATTCATAATCTTTATGACGAAAACTCCACTTCGGAAATTTGGGAAGGGCCGTTTCAAGCAGAGACGGCCGAAGAAGTTTTTAAGCGTTTGGGTTTCAAATTTAAAAATATAAAACCAAGCGATAAAATTATTTTTTTAAAGCCGGGGGAAACAATTTTGGGCCATACCGAAGAATTTATCGGCGGAAGAAATAAGGTTGTCACGAAAATGCAAGCTCGTTCCTCGCTCGGCAGGAATTTTATTGAAGTTTGCAAAGACGCCGGATTGGGCGATGTCGGCTATATTAATCGCTGGACGATGGAAATCACCAATAATTCCCAGTATTTTACCATTCCTTTGGTTGTTGGCCGGCGAATCGCCCAGATTATTTTTCATGAAGTTGAAGCGGGCAAATTCCTTGATTATTCAAAAGAAGGCGGAAAATACCAAAGCTCTAATATTATGGAAGAGCTTAAAAAAAATTGGAATCCTCAAACGATGCTGCCGAAAATGCATCTTGATTGGGAGATTAATGAATAATTTTCTTACTATTCTTTTGATTGGCCGGTCGGGATGCGGAAAAGGAACGCAAGCCGAATTGCTCGTTGATTTTTTTAAAAAAAGAGGCGAGCAGGTAATTTATATTTATACGGGCGAACATTTAAGGGAGTTGTCGGAGCAAAATAATTTAACGGGGAAATTCATAGCGGAAAGAATTATGAAGCAGGGAGGACTCACTCCGACAGCGTTTGCGGTTTATTCCTGGACAAAAGATTTAATAGAAAAATTTCAAGGCAAAACCCATTTGATTTTTGACGGCTCTCCAAGAACAAAAAATGAAGCGGTGATTATGGACGAAATTTTTGAATTTTACGGACTTCGGCGCGTTTACCCGGTTTTAATTGATGTTTCGCGGGAACAAGCTTTTAAAAGATTAAAAGCAAGGGCGAGGTTTGACGATACGGATGAGAGCATAAACCACAGATTGGATTATTTTGAAAAAGATGTCG
>MHMS01000020.1 GCA_001821615.1 Candidatus Niyogibacteria bacterium RIFCSPLOWO2_12_FULL_41_13
AGAGGTGGTGGCTGAAACCGGAATTTCTTTGGCGGAATTGATTGAGGAAATAAGAAAAAAAGGGTTTAGCGGTTTGGAATGGGCGATTTCCATTCCCGGAACATTGGGAGGAGCGATTCGCGGAAACGCCGGCGCTTTTGGCGGAGAAATAAAAGATTTTATAAAAGAAGTTAATATTTACGATTTTAAAAAAGACAAATTCGCGGTTTTAAGCGTGCCTGAATGCGATTTTAAATATCGTCACTCGGTTTTCAAAGAAAATCCGAATTTCATAATTTTAGAGGCAAAATTAACGCTTGGAAAAAGCTCGGGAGAAGAAGGGGATTCAATTAAAAATTATTTAAATGAGCGAAATTTTAATCAAGACTTTTCCCGCTCTTCAGCCGGCTGTGTTTTTAAGAATGTTCTCTGGTCAAGAAAAGACATAAATAAACAAGAACTTTTTGAAAATCATTCGGAATTAAAACAATTTGCGGATAAATCGGCCATTCCCGCCGGTTTTTTGATTGATTATCTGGGGCTTAAGGGATATCAAATCGGCAACGCTCAAATTTCAAGAAAACATGGAAATTTTATAATAAATTTGGGGGGTACCAGCGCCGAGAGCGTTATAATGCTGATTGGTTTGATTAAAGAGCGCGTTCATCGCCATTACGGCATCCAACTGGAAGAAGAAATACAAATTGTGCTATAATTAAAAAAAATGAGACTTGAAATTAAATCAACGAACATCCAATTAAACGACAGATTGAGATTTTTGGTTGAAGAAAAACTTAGTAAGCCGCTCTTTGAGCTTTTGGACAAACTTGACCGGAAAGTTGACATTATTCTTGATGTTGAAATCGGAAAAACAACCGAACATCATCATAAGGGAAAAATTTGGCTGGCGGAAGTGAACATTAGTTTGCCGGGTCTGAAAAAAGTTTTGCGCGCCTCCGCCGTGACCGAAAGCTTGGAAGCGTCTCTTAACGGAGTTAAAAATCGTCTTTTTACGGAACTTAAAAAATATAAGGAAAAACCCCGCGACAAATCAATCCACAAATTCCGTCACCCGAGATAAGCTTATGAAAATTTACATAGGAGGCGACCATGCCGGTTTTGAATTAAAAGAAAAACTAAAAATTTTTCTTAAGGGTTTAAAATATGAAATTAAAGACTTGGGTCCTTTTGAATATGACCCGGTCGATGATTATCCGGATTTTGTAAAACGGGTGGCGGAAGCAGTCGCCAAAAATCCCAAAGACTCGCGGGGCATTTTAATCGCCAATTCCGGCCAAGGAGAAGCAATAATGGCAAATCGCTTTAAAGGAATAAGAGCGGCTGTTTTTTACGGCGGGTCCGAAGAAATATTAAAACTTTCGCGCGAGCACAATGACGCCAATGTCTTATCTTTAGGCGCTCATTTTTTAAACGAAAAACACGCCAAGGAAGCGGTAAAACTTTGGTTAGAAACGGCTTTTTCCGGAGAAGTCCGCCATCAGCGAAGAATTGAAAAAATAGACAATAACTAAAATTAGTTGATTTAAAACCGGTATATTTTAAAAATGCTATTGACTTTTTTATTAATTGTGCTATCTTTTAATAGATTTGCTAAATTTACTTTAAAATAGACACAACAATAGAAACGAAAGGAGCGTGTAATACATGAATATTTATTGGTTTTCTGACAAGGATGGTCACTATTGGATAGTCATCGTTGCCAATAACAAACAGGAGGCATGGAAAATCCTTGCTCATCAAGATGAAGATGAGAAAACAGTAAAAAAACTTCAGGAGGAATATGAGCTTGTCCAAAGAACGGTTATCGGCAAGAAAAGTGGCGTAATCGCAACCATCTATCCACTGGAGGTAAAATTTTACCTCGAAGAAAAGCCAGAAACAGACTAGGCCCAACTAATTTCAACTAAGTTCTGCCAAATCGCTCGCGATAGTTCGTTGTATTATGGTTTTTTTCGCAAAAGCCGAAGCCGAGACGCGATACCCTTTCGCCTCGGCTTATTTTTTTATTGCGGCCTCTTCATGAGGTCCTTTTTATTGTATAATCAACAAATGAAATCAGTAAAAATAATCCCGGCGATAAATGCCCGCTCTTTTATTGAAGTAAAAAACAAGATTAAGCTTGTGAAACCTTATGCTGACTGGATTCATTTAGATGTGGCCGACGGAAGATTCACGCCAAATACTACTTGGCATAATCCAAAAGATTTATTGAAACTTAAAAATCCGCCCAAGATAGAAGTTCATTTAATGATTAATAATATTGATAAAAAAATCCAAAATTGGCTCATTTTGCCTGTAAAAAGGATTATTTTCCATTTGGAAGGCGCGAGAAATCCCGATTTAATCATTAAAAAAATCAAAGCGGCGAAAAAACAAGCGGGGATTTCCATTAATCCCGAAACTTTGGTTTTAAAATTAGTTTCTTATTTCGGCAAAGTGAATTTTTTTCAAATTCTTGGAGTAAATCCGGGCAAAGCCGGGCAGAAGTTCCAGAAAAAAGTTTTAAGCAAGGTCAGGTTTATCAGAAAAAATTGCAATAAGTGTGTTATTGAAGGAGACGGGGGAATGAAAGCCGGAACAGCCGAAAAAATGGTTAAGGCGGGCGCGAATTTAATCGTTTCCGCCTCGGCTATTTTTGACAAACCGGATGTTAAAAAAGCGATTCAAGAACTCAAATCAGAAATTAGAAATTAGATTTATTATTTTTTTATCTCTTGCTCCATTGGGGAGCCTTTCGCGCTTTCTTTAAGCCGAATTTTCTTCTTTCTTTCGCTCTCGGGTCTCTTTTAAGAAAACCCAGTTTCTTGAGTTTTTTTCTGTATTCAGGGTCGTATTCAAGCAAAGCGCGGCTTATGCCGTGGCGCAGGGCTTCTGATTGCGAAGCTATACCTCCTCCTTTAATTAAAGCGGATAAACTGAAGTGCGATTTTTCTCTAATAGCTTCAAGCGGTTCCAAAGCGATTCTTTGATGTTTTGGAAGAGGGAAATATTGGCTAATAGGTTTTGAATTCACCGTAAAATCTCCTTTTGCGTTGTAAATCCTGACTCTTGCCGTTGAAGTTTTTCTTCTCCCGACTGCTTCGTAATATTTTATCGCTTTCGCGCTTGTCGTCATTTTAATTTTCTATAATAAGATTTTTTAAATATATTTTCCTTAATTTGTTTTTCGGCAACATTCCCGAAACGGCTTTTTCAAAAACCATTGACGGTTTCTCTTTGAATAATTTTTCCGCGCTTATTTTTTTAAGCCCTGTCGGGTATCCCGAATGGCGATAATATTTTTTTTGTTTCAGTTTATCTTCGCTGATTTTTATTTTTGAAGCGTTGATGATTTTCACTTTTATCGGCAAAACAATATTCGGACGATAGGCCGGATTTTCCTTGCCCTGCAATATCTTAGCGACTTGAGAAGCCAATCTTCCCAGCGATTGATTTTCCGCGTTTATGATTTGTTCCATTTATTTATTATATCAGTTCAATTATCGCTTCTTTCGCCCCGTCGCCCATTCGTCGGCCCAATTTGACGATTCTGCTGTATCCGCCTTGCCGATTTTTGTATCTGGGAGCGATTTTTTCAAATAAATGTTTTAGAGTCGTTTCGTCCATAATTTTTTTTATCAATCTTCGCGACGCGACATTGTCGGTTTTTGCTCTTGTGATGATTTTTTCAGCAAACGACCTAGCTTCTTTCGCCTTAGCTTCGGTTGTTTTAATCCTGTTTTTCAATATCAGGTCTCTAACCAAATTTTTCAGAAGAGCTTTTCTTTGCTTGCTGTTTCTTTTTAACTTTCTTCCCCTTTTTAAATGCCTCATACATTAAAATTAAAAATTTTTTCACGAGCCTAATTCCAAGTCATATTTCGCCAGAATTTTCTTTATTTCGCCGAGCGCTTCTTTTCCTATGCCTCTTAATTTCAAAAGGTCTTCTTCTTTTTGTTTTGTAAGCTGATTTACGGTGGTTATTTTTTCTCTTTCAAGGGCCCTTAAAATTCTGGGCGAAAAACCGAGTTCTTCGGCTTTGAACTTCAATATGTCCGATTCTTCAATTTTATCTTCTGTTTTTTCTTCTTTTTCTTCGTCTCTTTTTTCTCCTTTCTCTTTTTCTTTGGTTTTAGTTTCTTTTGACAGTGTTTCTTCTTCCTCCTCTTTTTTAAATCCGACAATAGCCCTTAACTGTTTTATCATTATGTCTATTGATTTTTCCAAAGCTTCTCTCGGCGCGATTGTCCCATCGGTTTCAATTTCTATTTTCAGCCGGTTAAAGTCCGTCCGTTCCCCGACCCTCATATTTTCAACATCATAGCTTACAAGTTTGACGGGAGAAAAAAAGGCGTCCAGATTAATCGTTCCCACTTCAACTTTTTCTTTATTCAATTCTTCTCTGGGCGCGTATCCGATGCCGTTTTCAGTTTGAAGTTCCATCTCAAAATTTATTTCGCCGGTAATAGTGGCGATGACGAGTTCGGGATTTACGATTTCAACCTGGCTCGGGACTTTAAGGTCGGAAGCGCGAACTTCTTTCGGCCCCTTTTCTTTGAGGGTTATTGTTTGGGGTTCGTCGCTCAATATCTTTAATCTCAGATTTTTTAAATTGAGGATAATATTGATGATGTCTTCTTTTACTCCCGGAACGACGGAGAATTCGTGAGAAACTCCTTTGATTTTTATTTTTGTAATCGCTCCTCCCGCAAGCGAGGAAAGCAAGATTCTCCGCAAACTGTTGCCAAAGGTATGACCGTAGCCCGGATAAAGTCCTTCAATTTCGTAAATTCCTTGATTATTTTCTTCTTTTATTATTTTTGGTTTTGAAGGCAGAACTAATTCGTATTTCATATTTTTTATTTCGTGTAAAACTCTATGATCTTATTTAAATCAATATTGCCGGCGGTTTCTTTCAGGGATGGCATAGCTATGATTTTAGCGGTTTTTTGATTTTTATCAAGCTCTATCCAGCTGGGCGGCTGGTGCTTTTTCAGGGTTACATCCAAATCGCGAAATACCGGTTTTGCGGTTTTAGGCGGATTAATTTGGATTAAATCTCCTTCCTTAACCCCAAATGAAGGAATGGTTGTTTTCCTGCCGTTTATCGCTATATAGCCATGGGAAACCAATTGTCTTGCCGCGCTTCTTGATTTTGCGAGCCCCATTTTAAAAACCACATTGTCAAGCCGGCTTTCCAGAAAACGAATCAGTTGCAGAGTGTTTTCAATATCCCTTTTTTTAGTCGCTTTTTCAACATAATTCGCGAATTGTTTTTCTCTTAATCCGTAAGCGAACCTGAGCTTTTGTTTTTCTTTAAGCTGGTCGCCGTATTCCGACGGAGGCCTGCGTCTTGAAACAGGGCCGAAGATTCCCGGCGGATAGGGTTTTTTAACGAGAGGGCATTTAACGGAAAAACATTTTTCGCCTTTAAGAAAAAGTTTTTCTCCGGCCCTCCTGCAAATTTTACATTTTGAATCGGTGAATATGCTCATAAATGCCGATTATACGCGTCTTGGCTTTGGCGCTTTTACTCCGCCGTGGGGAATCGGCGTTACATCCTTTATGCTTTTGACATTTATTTCGGCGCGGTTGATAAAAGCGCGAATGGCCGATTCGCGCCCGGCGCCTATTCCTTTTAACACTATATCTATGTTTTTTATGCCGATTAATTTCGTTTTATCCGCAACCAATTCCGCGGCCTTTGAAGCGGCGAAAGGAGTTCCTTTTTTCGTGCCCTTGAATCCAAGACTGCCGGCCGAAGCCCAGAAGGCGACATTTCCTTTTTCGTCGGTAAGCGAGAGGATAGTGTTGTTATAGCTTGAATTTACATAAAGAAACCCGTCCTCTATTTTTTTCTTTGACGCCTTGCCAAGCGCTCTTGTTCTTAAGGCTTCGTCAACCTGCGATGTTCCTT
>MHMS01000021.1 GCA_001821615.1 Candidatus Niyogibacteria bacterium RIFCSPLOWO2_12_FULL_41_13
GCCCCTCAAATAGGAGTTGATAAGCGGATTTTTATTTTGAAAGACCCGAAGAAAAAAAATTATTCCGTTTTCATCAATCCGAAAATTCTTAAACTTTCCCGAGAAGGGCGATTGACGCCGGAAGGATGCTTGTCGGTAAGGGATTATTGGGGCAAAGTGAAAAGAGCGGACAAGGTTTTAGCAGAGGCGCGCGATGAAACCGGCAAGAAATTTGAAAAAAATTTTTCCGGCCTCGCGGCTCAAATTATTCAGCACGAAGTTGACCATTTAAACGGCGTTCTGTTTGTTGATAAAGCAAAAGAGTTGGAAAAATCAAAATGAACTACATTTTTTTCGGCAGCGACAATTTTTCGGAGCTCGTCCTCAAAATTTTAAAAAACAACAATTTTATTCCTCAATCGGTTGTTGACGGCAAAAAGGAAATCAAGGAATTGAAAGATAAAATCAGAGAGTTGAAGCCGGATTTGTTTATTATCGCTTCTTTCGGCAAAATTCTGCCCAAAGAACTGATTTATTTGCCAAAAAAAGGAACTTTGGTTCTGCATCCCTCTTTGCTTCCCGAGTTTCGGGGCCCAAGCCCGATTGAAACCGCGCTTTTGAAAGGAAAAACAATTACCGGAAATACCGTTATTTTAGCCGATGAAAAAGTTGACCACGGCCCGGTTTTGGCGCAGGAAGAAATAGAAATAAAAAAAGAAGATGATTACGAAAGCTTGGCGAAAAAACTCGGCGAAAAAGGCGGCGAACTTTTGGCAAGAACCATTCCTTTGTGGCTCGGGAATAAAATTGAGTCCAAAGAGCAGGACCACTCGCGAGCCACATATACGAAATTATTTGTCAAAGAGGACGGCGAGATTGATTGGTCGCGGGATTCGGAGGAAATTTTGAATCAAATAAGGGCTTTAAATCCCTGGCCGAGCGTTTACACTTTCTGGTTTGACGGGAAAAACAACAAAAAGAGATTGATTGTTTTAAAAGCGAAAAAATCGTTTTATAAGTCCGAAAAAGAATTGAAGTCCGGAGCAATTGTTTTTAAAAATAATTCGCTTTTGGTAAAAACTGGCGATGATTTCTTAGAACTTTTGGAAATTAAGCCCGAGGGTAAAAACCCAATGTCCGGAGAGGCATTTTGGCGAGGACATCAATCAACTCTTATTTTTATTTTTTGAATTTTTTCTTTTTCAATTTTGGGAATGCGAATAGTCAGGAGGCCGTTTTTGAATTCAGCTTCGGCCTTTGAGGCCTCCACTTCCTGCGGAAGCAGAACCGAGCGGCTAAATTCTCCCCAGTAAATTTCCTGATAAAGATAATCTTCTTTTGAGATTTTTGTTTCGTATTCTCTTTTGCCGGAAATCGTCACCATATCGTTTTCAATCGCGATGTCAATGTCTTCCGGCCGCGAGCCGGCAACCGGAGATTTGATTATTATTTCTTTCGGCGTTTGATAAACATCAATCGTAAGTTGTCCCTGATTTTTTGAGTGAAGCCAATTATTTTTTTGTTTTTCCGGTTTTTGCTCCTCTTCTTTTTTGTCTTCTTCGCCGTTTCCCTCTTTGTATGACTGACTTCCCGTTAATTTTTCAAAAAATGATTGTAACGCCATAATCTTAAAAATTTCTAATTTCTAACCCTTTATATTCTTTATTTTATCAAGCGACAAATAGAAAAGCAAAGCCAACAGCCAAAGCGCTCCAAAAACCGCCAGAATTTTGCTTCCGTCGTTTTTCATAATAAAAAAATTAAATAAAGCGTGTAATAAAATCGCGAAAATAAGGCCTAAAATCAAGTTTTTCGCGTAATTTTCTTTTTTATAAAAAGCGTAAGCCAGAAACGCGCCGACCAGCCCCGAGGCCAGAATATGCGTCAGGGTGGCGCCGAAAAAACGAAGTCCGCCGGTTGCGATAAAAGCGTCTTGGCTCATAATTCCTCTTAACACAAAAAAAACATTTTCCATGGCGGCAAAGCCCAAAGCGGCGGTTATCATATAAACAGGCGCGTCAATTGGTTCGTCAAAATTTCGCGACCGGAAAGCCGAGCGCGAGGCCGCCTCGTATTTCGCCACTTCTTCAATGGCGGCCAAAGCAAGCCAGAACGCGAAAGTGTTCTGAAAAACTTCTTTAAAGGCGAATTTAAAAACAATGGTTTCAACCGCCAGAACAACCGGCACAAAAAACATTCCCCAGATAAAAGTTTTAAGCAGGGCGCTTCTCGGTTCGGGATGAGGGTCTTCTTTAAGCCAGAACCAAAGCCAGATTAAAGCCGGAAAAAATCCAAGAATTACCGGATAAAAGACCAAAGACGCGGTTGATGTTTCACCTGTCATTTTTAATTCTGCCAGGTTTAAGAAAAAACCAGAAGTCCTTGACTTTTTATTACATTATGATATTTTATAATTGGAAGAAAAAGGTCTTTTTTTATTTAGCCGAAACGAAAGGAGGTTTCAATGTTTGACAAATTTGACAAATTTACAGATGGGACAAGGAGGGTAATGGCCTTAGCCAGGGAAGAGGCCAGGGGTACAATCATGAGTACATAGGGACGGAGCATATTCTCCTGGGCATGGTAAGGCTGATGAATCTGGTAGAGGAAAGCGGAGGGGGAGCCGTAACCGTCTTTCAAAACCTGAATATTGAACCAAGGAAGATCCGCATGGAGATAGAAAAGATAGTCCAGACAGGACCAGACCTGGTCTGTGCGGGACAACTGCCGTTCACGCCCAAGGTGAAGAAGGTGCTTGAGTACGCTATGGAGGAGGCCAAGAACCCTGGGCATTACTACTATGTAATAGGTACTGAACACCTGCTTCTGGGCCTGCTCAGGGAGGAGGAAGGGGTGGCTGCCCAGGTCTCCTCAATTTGAGAGTAAAACATGCGGATGTCAGAAAAAGGATTTCTGATTATTCTTCTTGCCCCTGCCATGGAATCTGCCCTTGCCATAGAAAAAAATGATTGCTTTTGCGCTTTCTCTTGCGTTGCGGAGAAAGCATTTTTATTTATTGCCACCTCTCAACCATTAAGAGCTTTTTTTCTTTCATCGGCAGTTTTTGCCAGATTTCTTCGGTGATGAACGGCATAAAAGGGGCGGAGGAATTATGATTTAAGGATTTTTATGAATTCTTTAATTGAAATTTCTAAATCGTCAAGAATGCTTTTTAGAGTTTTCTTTTTAATATCTTTTCCGGAATGAATTGGCACAGTTGTTCTGCGTCCGTCGCCGCGTTTAAATTGAGCATGGCTTCCGACTCGATGAAATTCTTCAAAACCCAATTTTCGGAGAACTCTTATTAATTCGCGAGCTTTGACGATAGGCAGTTTCGGCATTCTTATAATTCTTGTAATTTTATTTTGTTTGTACTAATTCTTTCTGCGATATTGATTGAATCGTTTCAAATACTTCTTCTTCGGTTGGTATTGGTTGCTTGTCTTTTTGAAGTCCTTGAAGATGACAGATTATCGCTTCTTTGAGATTTTGTTTTGTTTCTTCAATGGTTTCGCCTTGAGTATGAACGCCTTTTAAAAGAGGAACAAAGCCGTGATAGCCAGAGGGCTTGTCTGGTTCAATAATCACTCTAAAATTATAAACCATTATTTTCATAAATATTTATAATATAGCAAATTTATTCAAAAATCAAAAATAAAAAGACCAAAGACGCGGTTGATGTTCTATCTATCATTCCATAAATTCTGCCAGTTTTAAGAAAAAACCAGAAGGACTTGATTTTTTTATGACATTATGCTAATATTATATTGGACAATTCTTTAAACAAACCTTTTAAATAGGAGGACTTCTTGGATGATTACGAAATTACCTAGGGAGGAATGGAACGCCTTATGTAGAGAAGTTGAAGCTCTAATTGCTCTTGGCAATTATAGCGACGAGAAACTCGGGATAGAGCTAAAAAGCAAGCATCCTGATTTTTCGGAGTTCTTAATTGCGAAAGCAATAAACAAAGCTCATGAATTTATAAGTGTTGTTGAAAGAGTAAAAGGTTTTGCCTTAGAGCTTCATGGCTTTGGATTCGAATTAAAAGACTTGAAAGGAGAGGTTATTCTTCAGATAACAAAAGATAACCCAAATATTAACCTCGGGATAGTGGAGGCGGCGACAGAGAAGATTTTTCCGGAACTTAGGGAGTTGGCATTTGCCCAGGCCCAAAACCTGGCAAAAGTCATAACGCAGAAGGAAATTGATGAGAAACCCTGGATATTGGCTGAGAAGATAGCCAAAGCGCGGTTTCCCGAACGGTTGGGCGAAAATTCGTTTGGCATGCTTATAAGAGCTTGCCAAATGAGGACAGACGAGTTGAAGTTTCAGCGTAGGAAAGCGGAAGAAGAAAGGAAGAGAGAATTTCAGCGCAAGAAAGAAGAGGAGGAAAAGAAAAAAGCGGAAGCGAGACAGGAAAAGATTCAGGGTCAAAGAAATAGATTGGGAGTAATTCTTTCGCGGCCGCGTGTTCCAGTTGTACTTGCTGATGGTTTTAGTCTGTCTGTTATTTCCATTGAGAAAGAAAAAGACGAGGTTGGGCTTCTTAAGGACGGCACTGTGTTTGTTCTTGGTGGCGTAGTTTTCAGAACAAACAAAAGTCCGGGCGGAAAAGTGCAGTATTTTAGTGAACCCGGGGCTAAAATTGTTGAAGAAAAGAAGCCTGAAAAAAAAGAGAAGACGGAAGTTCTTTTGCCACCTTCTCATTTCAATGAGATGTGGGTGACCTTCAGGAGTAAGACGGCTAAGGCCTTGATAATTCCGCAACTTTGGGAAATGGGGAGGTCTCTCTCCAGTCTAAAAGACGGAATCTGGATAGTAAAAAACCGGATTGAATGGGGGGAATCCACTAAATTGTATAAACTCTCCGGCGAGACGGTAGAGAGTCTCGGATCTTGTCGCCAGGCCACATTAGAGGAAAAACGCTCGGAAAAAGCAAAGACAAGAGCCCCGCTTTTTCCCGTCTAACCTCCTGTTTAATTTAATCCTTCATCCCCGTTGTTTATGGCTTTTCAAGCATAAACAACGGGGATTTTTTATTTACCGCCACTTCTCAACCATTAAGAGTTTCTTTTTTTTTATCGGCAATTTTTGCCAGATTTCTTCGGTGATGAACGGCATAAAAGGGTGGAGAAGAATTAAAGATGTTTTTAGAATTTGGAATATCAATGAAAACGCGTTAGCGCGCTCTGTTCGGTTTTTACTTTGCAATCTTGGTTTTGATTCTTCAATAATTTTGTCGGCAAAAGCGTGCCAGAAGTAGTGATAAATTGTTTCGGCGGCGTGATGAAACCTAAAAGATTCCAAGTCTTTGGTTATTTTTTTGCGAATCGCTTCCAAATCTTTTAAATTTTTTCTATCATATTTGCCGAATTTTGGTTTTATTTTTTCAAATCCCGGCTCATAATTCATTAAAACAAATCGGCTTACATTCCAGATTTTGGTGGCAAAATTTCTATAGCCCCTGATTTTTTCTTCGGAAATAACAATGTCGTTTCCGGCCGTATTGCCGACAATTAAAGCAATGCGCAACGCGTCGGCGCCGTATAAATCAATGACGCCGAGCGGGTCAATAACATTGCCTTTTGATTTGCTCATTTTCTGCCGGTCTTTGTCGCGAACCAATCCGTGAAGATAAACCGTGTGAAAGGGGACTTTGCCGGTGGCATAAATTCCAAGCATAATCATCCTCGCTACCCAGAAGAAAAGAATATCATGTCCTGTTTCCATTACATCGGTGGGATAGAATTTCTTAAAATCGCCTTTTTTTGTCGTCATCAGCGTGGCGAACGGCCATTGTCCCGAAGAAAACCAGGTATCAAAAACATCGGTCGTGTTCTTGTCCGGAATTTTTATGCCCCAGACAATCTGGCGCGAGATGTTCCAATCGCGAAGATTACGCATCCAGTGAAAAAACACTTTTTCATAGCGGGCTGGAATAAAGCGGATTTTTTTTTCTTTCACGGCTTTTACCGCGAGGTCTCTAAGCGAAAGTCCGCTTGAGGCCGGTTTTTCGGTCATTTTAATAAACCATTGATTAGCCAAACTCAATGGTTCGATTTGGTTTCCGCATTTGTAGCAGAGAGCCACATTGTTTTTATACTCATCGTCAATTTTTTCCAGAAGATTTTTTTCTTTCAGTATCTCGGCGGCTTTTTGGCGCGCTTCCAAAGCTTTTAATCCTAAAAGCGAATCGGGAACGTTTTCGCCCTCCATTTTTCCGAAAAAATTAATAACCGGCCGCGATTTTTTGCCGATTTCCGGATGGCGGTTCGCGATTTCTTCGTCAAGCCGGTCGTGGTCGGGCGTAATCTTTAGCGCGCCGGTGCCGAAATTTTTATCTACGGCATCATCCGTGATTATCAAAAGTTTTTCGCCGTTTAACGGATTTATCGCGCTCCTGCCGATAAATTTTTTATAGCGGCGGTCGGAAGGATTTACGGCAATGGCAATGTCGGCCGGTATTGTTTCCGGCCGCGTGGTGGCAACAATAATACAATATTTTAATTCCGGGACTTCGTATTTAACATAATAAAGAGGGCTTATTCTTTCTTCGTATTTTGTCTCCACGTCCGAAAGTGAAGTCTGATGCCTGACGCACCAATTGACAACGCGTTTTCCTTGATATAAAAGTTCATCTTTTTTTAATTTTTCAAAAGTATGATGAACGACTTTAATAATGTCTTCGTCCAGGGTGAATTTTTCCCGCGACCAGTCGCAAGAAACTCCGAGCCGGCGCAACTGGCTTTCCATTATTTTTTTGTTTTTCAGGGTGAATTTTAAAATTTCTTGATAAAGTTCTTCGCGAGGAACTTGAAAACGATTGCGCCCTTCTTTTTCAAGCTTCTTATCGTAAACAACCTGAGTCTCAAAACCGGCGTGGTCAGCGCCCGGAAGCCAAAGGGTTTTATAACCTTGCATCCGGCGAAAGCGAATTATAATATCCTGAAGCGTGGTAAAAACCGCGTGGCCCAGATGCAAAGAGCCGTTGGCGTTGGGCGGAGGCATTATGATGGAAAAGCTTTTTTGCTTGTCTCGCCGAAGCTTCTGCGAAGGCGGGTGGCTTTTAGGCAGATTATCCGGATTAAAATATCCGGATTTCTCCCAGAGCTCGTAAATTTTGGTTTCAACTTCTTTTGGTTCGTATCTCGGCGGCAGGAGTTGTTTCATATTGATTTTTTATTTTATCATATTACTCTAATTATTCTAAAACGTTTGAGAACCTTGAGGGTCCTTTTTTAATAATCTCAACTTCGCTTGGGCCCCGAGGGTTTTTGTTTGATTTTTATATTTTGAGCCTATATAATCATAAATATGACCATAATTACTGTTCCAAAAGAATTAGCGAAAAATAAAGAGCTTGTTGCCGTCCCTCGCGGTACTTATGAAGAGTTTTTGTCTTGGCAAAAAAAAATAAAATCAGCAAAAACATTCAAACCAACCGTGGCTGAAAAAAGAGCGCTAAAAAGGGCGAGAAAGAACTACGCCCAAGGAAGATATATTTCTTTTGAAGAATTAAAACATGAATTGGGATTTGATAATTGATGCCACTGTAAGAAAACAACTAAAGCGAATTCCAAGACATGAGGCAATGCGCATAGCCGACGCTATTAAGGAAATGTCCGTTAATCCTTATGCTGGGGATGTAGAAAAAATGGAGAGTGAGCAAGGCGTTTGGAGAAGGCGCGTTGGCTCTTATAGAATTTTTTACGAAATAATTACCGAGAAAAAACTTGTTTATATTTTTAATATCAAACGCCGAACTTCCAAAACTTATTAAAATTTATCCGGATTAAAATATCCGGATTTTTCCCAGAGCTCGTAAATTTTGGTTTCAACTTCTTTTGGTTCGTATCTCGGCGGGAGGAGTTTTTTGTTAAAGTATTGACTTTTTGTAATTTTATTTATATACTTTCTATAGATTTTAAAAATTTTTGATTAGCTTCCGATAGAAAATAGAAAGGAGATAAAAGATGAGAACGACATTAAGCAAGTATGACAAAAGTTGTCTTCTGAAAACATTGAAATTTCTATATTCATCGTTCTATCCGCTTTCAGGGGGAAGTGTCAGAGATAGGTTAGATTTCAAAAGAGTAGTTCGGATTTTACGCGGAATCGCAACAAGACACAAGCTTGGGAATTTAGGCCATATTATTGATGAATTAAAATACCCCGGCGGCGTTAATTCGATTCTCCACACTACCAACTATTTGTGGCATGATTTTAACATAGGGGGCGATCCTAGCAAAAAGGCGGATTATGAGAGCATAGATAATCTGCAAAATATTTTAATCGGGTTTTTGCGCCGTTATAAGGTTTGCACCGTCCCACGAGGGGCAGAACTTTTAGGCGAACTTATATGGCATTGTGAAGAAAGGGAAGAAATTAAACTATCAAGTGTTTTGAGTTTCAAACCAAAAACCTAAACCTAATGGATTTCCGTCAGTGAGTTTCTATCCTGACGGATTTTTTTATTTGAAAATTTTATATTTGTTAATCATTGTGATATATCATAGTGGTTAAAGATAGATTTTTTGATTACTAAGATGTAAAAATTGTTTTAAAATTTAAAATCCTAAATTTCCTTCGGCTTTAAGTCTTTTTAGATTGACAAAATCTTTTTTGATGGCTCGGAAATAAGCGGCGATTCCTATCATCGCGGCGTTGTCGGTTGTAAATTTTTTTTCCGGCAAAAATAAAGTTATATCGGGAAATTCTTTTTCTATTTTTTCTTTTAAAGTTTTTCGCAGCAAATCATTTGCCGCCACGCCCCCGCCCAAAACCAATGATTTCGGTTTATAAATCCTAATTGCCTTGAAAGTTTTTTTAACCAAAACATCAATAATCGCTTGTTGATAGCTGGCCGCTAAATCAATTTTTAGCTTATGATTTTTAGCTTTTAGGGATTGGATTTTGTAAAGAAGAGCGGTTTTTAATCCGCTGAAACTGAAATTTAAGTCTTTGGAATCAATCATCGGCCGCGGAAAATTAAACGCCTTGGGGTTTCCTTTTTCCGCCAATTTTGAAAGTTCCGGCCCGCCCGGATAAGGAATTCCCAAGAGCCGCGCTCCTTTGTCAAAAGCTTCGCCGGCCGCGTCGTCAAGCGTTTCGCCGATTAGTTTGTATTTCAGCAAAGAAGGCGAATAAACAAGCTCTGTATGCCCTCCGCTTACAAGCAAAGTAATAATTGGAAATGATTTTTGAAAATTGAAAATTGAAAATTGAAAATTTTCTCTTTTTTGCTTTAACAAAAAAGAGAAAAAGTGCCCTTCCATGTGATTAACCTTAATTAACGGCAGATTCCAGATTTTTGCCAACGCTTTGGCAAAATTAATACCCACCCATAAAGCCGGCTCCAACCCAGGGCCGCAAGTAACGGCAATCGCGTCAATATCAGGCTTTTTATATTTATTTAAAAATCTTTTTGTTTGCGCGAGTAATTCTGGTTCGCGCTCCAAAATTGTATTTAGTATTTTGTATTTAGTATTTGGGATTTGTTTGGAAATTAGAAATTGAGATTTGAAAATTTTGAGCAATTTGCTTTCCTTTAGCGCTTTTATTAAAAGAGGAAGCAAATTGCGTTGATGCTCTCTCTTGGCGAGATTTGGCACCACTCCGCCGAATTTTTGATGAATTTTAATTTGCGAGGCCAGTTCATTTGCCAAAATTTTAAATTTGTTTTTAGACGCTTCAATAAGAGCGATTCCCGTTTCATCGCAAGAAGTTTCAATAGCGAGGATTTTAAGGTAAGAACGTCTATTCATGGATATTTCGGAGACGAGAGGATTCGAACCTCTGAAGGGGTTTAAGCCCCTTAACTCCTTAGCACGGAGCCGCTTTCGGCCGCTCAGCCACGTCTCCAGATTTTAATTTTATGCCCCCATCGGGATTTGAACCCGAATTACCAGATTGAAAATCTGATGTCCTGAACCAGGTTAGACGATAGGGGCTTATTTACCGCATAAGCCTATCAAAAAATTATGATTTTTTCAAATTTTTGTTATAATTTTTATACAATGATTCAAGGTCAAATCCAAGACAAAGAACTTCATCGCGTTGCTTCAACCGCCATTATCCGATGGGTTAATCAATAAATCTTCTCGCTAGTTTTTCCGCCTGTTTTTCCGAATCAATCCAGCAGATGTTTTTGTCTCTTTTGAACCAAGTCATTTGCCGTTTGGCAAATCGCCAAGTGTTTTTCTTTATTAAATTAATTACTTCTTCACGCGGTATTTTTCCGCGAAAATAATCAATGATTTCTCTGTATCCAATAGCGTCAAAGGCAATCGGTTTAGAACCGTATTTTATAAGCAAATTTTTTACCTCTTTTAATAATCCATTTTTCAGCATTAAATCAACCCTTTTGTTGATTCTTTCTTGCAATTTTTCCGGCGGCAAAGCAAGGCCGATTTTTAAAGTGTGGAAAAGCGGTTCGCCTTTTTTTCTTTGCTGGGAAAACGGCTTATTTGTAAGCAAGGTTATTTCAAGCGCCCGAATAACGCGGCGCGGATTATTCGGGTCAATAATATAAGCCGACTCCGGGTCAAGAGAAACCAGTTTGTCAAAAACATATTTTAATCCTTTTGTTTCTATTTCTTTTTCCAGTTTTTTCCGCAGTTTTTGGTTCGGCTTCACTTGGGGAATTTCAAGATTATCAATCACGGCGTCGATATATAATCCGGTTCCGCCCGCCAAAAAAGGAATTTTGCCGCGCTTGATAATTTTGTTAATCGCTTTAATCGCGTCGTTTTTATATTGGCTAAGAGTATAATTTTGATTTGGATTTTTAATGTCAATTAAATAGTGGGGGACGATTTTGAGTTCTTTTTTTGTCGGTTTGGCCGTTCCAACGTCCATTCCTTTATAAATTTGCCTTGAATCAGCCGACACAATCTCACCCCTGAATTTTTTCGCCAGTTTTACGGCAAGCGCTGATTTTCCCGAGGAAGTTGGCCCGACAATCGCGATTATTTTTAGTTTTTCCATTTTGATTTGAAATTAAATTTTACCAAAATTTTTAATAATTTTTTGCCCTTGACAAATATTTTAAAATAACCTATACTTAAGACGGTAAATTACTTTATATTTCCTAACCGTTTGACAATAAAAGAAAGAGGTGTGCTGTGTTAAGATGGGCGTTAAGACGGATAATATCTGCTGTATGGAATTCTCCCAGGGCAAAAAAGGAAATTTGGATGCTTTGCGCGTCAGACAAAGAGGTTTCTGAGGGGGTCTCTCGGGTACTCGAGAAGTGGGAAGAGAAAGGTTACAAAGTAGTACGAGGACAAAAAAAGCCGTAAAGTTCTTTCTAATCTGGCGCAAAGCCAGCAATATATAAGGGGAATCAATTTTTATCTGATTCCCCTCCCACCAAAGTTTGTTTTTACCGACATCCGATGTCGGTTCGGGAAAATAGATTTTGGCGGGGAAATTATTTATAGATATCTTTGCGATGGCCGATTTCAAGAAGTTTAATTTTGTCTGGGTTTAGAAATTGAAAAATAACCCGCCATTCGCGAGTTATTCTAAAAGAATAAAATCCGGCTAATTTTCCGGTTAATGATTTTGTATGTAAGCCAGGACGAAAAGGGTTTTTCTGTAAAATTTCCAAAAGCGCGGCAAATTTTTCTTGTTGTTTTTTCGGCAGTTTCTTTGCCGATTTTAGAAAATTTGCGCCAAAAGTAATTTTGATCATTCTCTGCGAAGTTTTGCCAGAAAAGTTTTTTTATCTTTAAATTCAAAATTCGCTTTTCTGCGGCTTGCCTGCAAAATTCTTTTTATAAATTCCGGATTGTATTCGCCTTCTTTATCCTTGCTGATTTCGCCGATAACAAAAGAACGCAGAAGGTTAACTTCTTTTTGAAGACGAGAAATATTCGTGGTTAATTTTTCTATTGTTTGCTGGGTCATATAAAAATGATATTAAACCATAATGATTTTGTCAAATTTTTCCGCCAAAGCACCAATAATTCCTGATTACGGATATTTTGGCGGGATTTTTAATGTCAATTAAATGGTGGGGGACGATTTTGAGTTCTTTTTTTGTCGGTTTGGCCGTTCCGATGTCCATTTGCCGATAAATCTGGCGCGAGTCGGCTGACACAATCTCGCCCTTGAATTTTTTCGCCAGTTTTACGGTAAGAGTTGATTTTCCGCTTGCCGTCGGTCTCAAGATGACAACAAGTTTTGGTTTTTGAAACATTACCATGCTATATTTATCTTTAAATTTTATCATAAATATCACTCTCCCAAAACCGTTAAAATATGGCACTTTATTACAACGCGGTCATAAAATTACCAAAAAACTTGACTTTTATAAAATTATCATTTATAATTAAGAAATACTGATTAGCACCTTTACATAGCTACTTGCGCTATCCATTGTAGCCCCGAGGAGATTTAGGTCTTTTCGAGGCTGCAATGGGGCAGCAAAATTCAAAATTAGAAAGAAAGGAGATTTATTATGAGTTCCATATTGTCTATATTACGCAATGCTTACATTCTTTTAGTTAATTACAAGGACATGGAAACAATGGTAAAAGAAGGTTGCTATGGCTTTGTGGACCACCACATTACCTCCCACAATTTCCCGACCGATCAGAAAAATACCACAGGCAAGGTTGTGCTGACGCTCATTAGTTTTGATCGAGAGATGTCGACTAAAGAGGTTTTTGAAGAATTCAACAAAAAGGGCTTGCGTCCAGCCAAGCCTCATGAGCTTCTTGAGTTTCTCGTTTCCCGGGAGAAGCTCCCCGAAGCCCAGGACAATAGTATAATTGTTGCTCTTGGGTTCGTCTGGCAGGACGAGTACGACCGCCCCTATGTTTTATTCTACTACCACTTTTGCTCGATGCGCCACCTGTACCTACGCAAAGCCGAGGGTCCTTGGAACATGAATTATCTATTTGCGGCCGTCTGCGCGTAAGTAGCCTTTAATCTGGCGCAATGCCAGATAAATTTCAAGGAAAACTTTTTCAAAAAGTTTTCCTCCCGCCAAAGTTTTGAAAATTATATTTCAAGATTTTGGCGGGATTTTTCTTCATATCTTCCCTAATTTTTTAGCCAATCTTTCGGCCTCATAAAGTAATTTTTCCGTCTCGCCAATTCCTTTATTCCAAAATTCTTTTTTAGTTATGTCCATCCCCAGTTTTTTAAGAATATTTTTTGGCGAATCGGAAGTCCCGGCTGACAAAAAATTTTTTATTTTTTTAATAAATTCGGGTTTTTTCTTAACTTCGCTCTGAAGCGATTTCGCGATTAATAAACCGTTTGCGTAAGAATAATTGTAAAAAAAACTTCTAATGTGCTCCCAATAAACCCACCAGTTTTCAGAACCGGGCGAATACTCAACATAATTTCCCATATAAGATTTCATATGTTTTTGAAACAGAATTCCTATTTCTTCTTTTGAAAGATAACCTTTGTTTCTGAAATTTTGATGAAGTTCATTTTCAAAATTATAGCAGGCGATTTGCCTGAAAATCGCGGAAATGTCGTTGTTTAATTTTCTCATCATCAGTGTTAATTTTAATTCTTCATCGGCTTTTTTGATTATTCCGTCAAACGCAAAATCTTCCATAAACGCGCTCGCGACTTCGGCGGCGGATAGCGGCGTGTCAAGATTTAACGAGTTTTGTTTTTCTTTTATCAGCTGGCTATTTATCGCGTGGCCAAATTCATGAGCTATTACTCTAACGTCATCTAATTCTTCGGTGTAATTTAAACCGACATAGATTGGCTGGGAAATTAATTTGTGGGCGCAAAAAGCGTTGCTGTATTTCCCTTTTTTTGGATAAACGTCAATTTGGCCGCTTTGGACGAAGTTAATGAAAATTTCGGCGAATTTATCGTCAAGATTCTTGAAAACTTCATAAATAACGCCAATTGCTTTTTGATAAGAATATTTTTTGCCTATTTTCCCGTAAGGCGCGTTTCTTTCGTGATACCGCAATTTTTTTACGCCCAACATTTTCGCTTTTAATTCGTAGTATTTTTTTGGAATATCAAATCTTTTTGAAACCGCGTCTATCAATTTATCAACGATTTCGCTTTCAATGTCATCGCCGATGTGGCGCGCCGAATCGGGTCTTGGCATTTTCCTGATTTCATCGTCTATTTTTTTATTTTGCAAAATAGAATTTATTTCTTGTTCGGCCGCGTCAATGTTCTTGCTTAAAATATCATTAAACGCTTTCGCGGCTGAATTTCCGATTTTCCTGTTCGCGTTATCCAAAAGAGCCAGTATTTCGGAAAAATTTTTTGTTTCTTCTTTTCCCGTTTCCGACAAAACCCTTCTCTCTTCTTTAGACAGGAATCCAGAGACCATTTTTACCCAATTTGAATGGGAGGTTGAAGCCTTGAGGTTTAAAATTTTTTCTTCAGGGTCGCTTAAAAGATGCTTTGATTGGGCAAACAATCTTTCTATGAAGTGTTTATATTCTTTTAATTTTTTGTATTGCAGGAATTTTCTCTGAAGTTTTTCCGGTATTCTTGCGATGTTCAATTCAAAAAATTGGATATCATTTTGGATTTTATTGGCAAAATCGTCAATTTGATTAAATTTTGCTTTAAGAGTCGCGTTATTTTGGTCTTGACGGGTTCTTAGCCAGAAATAATACCATTCATCTCCGCCGTCTTCAAAGTATCTTTCCCAATTTTCATATTCGTCAAGCGCTTTTTTGAGAGCTATTGGGTTTTGCAGGTAATCTTTCCGTTTTTTCCATTTGTTGATGAATTTATAGCTTTCTTTTTTAATAATTTTCCTTTTTTTCGCCATCGCGGGGTCGTTGTCGTTTTTAAACAAGGGCTTTAAGTTCCAGGTTGTTTGTTTGATTTTAATTTCATTCATATTGGTTCTCCTTTAAGATGCCAGGAATTGGCTTCAATAATTTTTATTTTATCAAATTCGCCGATTTTTATTTTTTTATTTTCGATGATTTCAATGTTTTTATTTCCTTCGGTTTTGCCGAAAATTCTTCCGTTATTTTTTTTGTCAATCAAAACTTCAATTGTTTTGCCGATAAGTTTTTTGTTTTTCTCAAGCGCGGTTTTTCGCAAAATATCGGTTAAGATATTTTTGCGGACTCTCTTTTCTTTGTTCGGAACATTGTCTTTAAACGCGATTGCCGCCGCGGTTTTGGGACGGGGCGAATATTCGGAAATAAAAGCCATGTCAAATTTCATTTCTTTGAAAAGTTTCGCCGTGTCCTGAAATTGTTTTTTGGTTTCGCCCGGGAAGCCGACAATGACATCGGTTGAGAGCGCGATTTCCGGCATTGCCTTTCTGATTTTTTTAACTAAGGACTTGTATTGAGAAATAACATAAGGCCGGTTCATTTTTTTTAAAATCTTGTCATTGCCGGATTGAACGGGTAAATTGACGTATTTTGGAAATTTATTCGCTTTTTTCATCGCTTGAATCAATTTGTCGCTGAAATCTTTTGGATGAGGGGAAGCGAAACGAATCCAGAATTTGCCCGGAATTTCGTTGATTTTCAGCAGGAGCTCGGCAAAGGGAATATCTTTGTAAGAATTCACATTTTGTCCCAAAAGCCAGATTTCTTTATATCCGTTATTCACAAGCCAGCAGACTTCGTTAATAATTTCTTTTTCCGGCCTTGAGCGCTCTTTGCCTCTTGCGAACGGCACAACGCAATAAGAGCAGAAATTATTACAGCCGTAAGAAATCAGCACATAAGCCCGAAATTTGCTTTGATAAGACGGCTTAATTTGGGAGAACAGTTCTTTTTTAATTCCTAATTTTTGAGGAAGCAAAGAAAGTTCTTTCATTGGTAAAAATACATCAATATAAGGAAGACGGTCTTTGAGAGTTTTTTTGTCATAATGATTCATACAGCCGGCGAGCGCGATTTTTAAATCTGGTTTTTTTTCTTTGAGCGATTTCATTTCTTTGTTTCTGCCGAAAACCCGGTCTTCGGCTTTTTGTCTGACTGAACAGGTGTTGAAAATCAGAAGATTGGTTTTTTCTTTGTTTTTTGTTTCTTTGTAACCGCAATTTTCAAGCAAGCCGGCGATTCTTTCCGAATCCGCCCGATTGGCGTCGCAACCATAGGTGATGATATGATAGGTTTTGCTCATTTCAGGAAAATATCAAATTTTTTCTTAAAAATAAAGGGTTTTTGAAATTTTCGTTTTTGTTATTGACTTTTATTTTGATATTTGCTAATATTTTATTAGAAAAATTAAAAAAAAGAGGGAGACTAGCGACTGCTTGCAGACTTGGGGTACTGCTTCTGGGCAGATAAATGTCCGTAAAAAAATAAATTCTTACACAACCCGCTGGCGGACACCCTCAATAAAGTTTTTTAGGAATTTGCGTGGGCCCGTAGCTCAACTTACTAATAATATATTAGTAAGAATATGTTAGCGATAGAGCATGGAATAGAGATTCCAAGGTTGCAGGTTTGAATCCTGCCAGGCCCACCAAAAAAATAAGGTAGATGGCGAAAAAGCGTTGATAGGTTTGTTAATAGCAAAGGAAAGGATACACAACTATCGAGGAGGATATCACTCTTTCTTTCCGACGCTATATCGCCATCTACCTCTGATAATAGATCTTTTATTTGTGCGTTCCCTTTAGAAAAGGGGTGGTGGAGAGCGAGCGAAAGAACCAACCATAGATTAGCCTTGACTAGCCTTGGGGCTTGTTTTTATGGGGATCTTTCCTTAATCTCCAACCGCGGAGGGTGTTGCGTATGGCAATACCCTCCGCTTAAATTTTTTATGGGATTGTTCTATAAAAAAAATTCATCAAAAAAATGAGGCCCGCAACATCTAAGACGCGCGGGCCGGGCGAGAGAGGGGAGAAAGACATTCTCCTTAAAGAAAGTCATATTCTTCCCCTCTCTCTTTTTATTTCTCCAAAAGAACTTATAAAAAAGTGTTAGACACTATCTCAGGGCTCGTCTCTACTACGATTGGTGTTTGCCATCGTATCGTTTTTTTTCTCCTTCTTCCGGGCGGGGCCCTCTGCTAGAATATTGTTGTATAAGAAGTGGTCAAAGTAGTCGTCGTTCTTTTCTTAACAGAC
>MHMS01000022.1 GCA_001821615.1 Candidatus Niyogibacteria bacterium RIFCSPLOWO2_12_FULL_41_13
TCGCCCTGACAAAAGAAGATTTTCCAAGATTGTTAATCGTTCATCGGCCGGACAAAATAAAAAACGCCGGCAATACCCTCGGTCCATTTACGGACGGAACTTCTCTTAGGGCCGTTTTGAAAATTCTAAGGAAAATTTTTCCTTTCCGAACCTGTAAAAATCCAATCAATAAGCCTTGTTTATATTATGAACTTGGGCTTTGTCCGGCGCACATTAGAGACGGCAAAGCGCAAATCGCAAATGGCAAATGGCAAATGGCGAATCGCAAAAATCTAAAAAACCAATACGCTAAAAATATAAAAAATCTCTTCTTGATTCTCCGGGGCAAAAAAACGAATTTGATTGAATCTTTAAAAAAAGAAATGGTCTCGCTTTCAAAAAAACAACTGTATGAGAAAGCGAATAAAATAAAAAATCGGCTTCTCTATTTTAAAAATATTTTTGACCACGAAAAAGCGATTAAAGAAGAATTTGTCAAGGCAAAATCCAGCTGGCAAAAAACCGAAAAAGCGCTCCGAGCGCTTTTGAGGACAAATAAAAAAATAAACAGGATTGAGGGTTTTGATGTTTCAAATATCGGAGAAGAACGCGCTGGAGGCGCGATGAGCGTATTTATTAACGGAAAACCCGCAAAAACAGAATATCGCAAATTTAAAATCCGGCTCAAAACCAAAGACGATTTATCCCGATTAAAGGAAATTATCGCAAGAAGACTGGCCCACAAAGAGTGGAATTTTCCCCAAGCAATTTTAATTGACGGAGGCAAGGCGCACTTAAATATTCTTTTAAAAATCATTCAAAAATTCGGCTTAAAAAATAAAATCGCGGCTTTGGCTTTGGCAAAAGAAGAGGAAAAACTTTATTTGGCCGATGGAAGAACCTTATCGCTGAAACAAAATCCCGATTTATATCCTGTTTTAGCCAACATTCGCGACGAAGCCCACCGCTTTGCTAAGGATTTTTTGGCGGCAAAATATCGGCCGCTTTTTTAAGGTCCGCTTCTTTTTGATTGATTATTTCAATCGCCTTGTTTAAAGCCGCTTTGTTGGGAATTTTAATTCTCGGCTCTGAAGGCGCCGCAATCGGCTTTATTGAAGTCTTTGAAATTTTTCTGAATTCGTAAACTCCAAACAAGACAACAATTATAAAAAGCGAAAAAATAAAAATCAAAAAATACGACCAATAATAAACCGGACTTTTTGAAAAAATTTTAAAAAAGTTTTTGAAATAAAATTTCATGATTAAATCATAAACTCGTGATAAAACTCAAAATTTTAATCCTGAATTGCCCTTTCCATTTCTTATCCTTTCCTTCTTTTGTGAGACCCGCCTCGTCAATTTCAAGCTGATAAGGCAAATTTTCCATCAAGGCCATAACTCTAAATATATTTTCAAAATTGCCGCGAAGTTCAAAATTAAAAACCGGATTTTCTTTCTGTTTTTCCGAAACAAGAGCCGATTGAATTTTAATTTCAACGTTTTCCGCCCCGCTTAACTTTTCAAGTTCTTCAATGAACTCAACTATTTTCTCGTCGCTTAAAAAAACTTTATCCAGTTTGTCTTTATCCGTCTTTTTTTCTTCCAAGAATTTTTTTAAGCCCGAAACGCTTTTCTGCTCCGATTCAAGAATCGCAAGTTTTAAATTAAGTTCGGAAAGTTCTTTCGCCTTTTTAGAAATTGTCCGCTGAATCCATGCAAAGCCAAAAGCGCCTGAAACGATAAGCGATAAAACAAGAATCAAAGTTGTTCCAAATTTCATTTTCATTTAAACTCCGCGACTAAATTAAACTCAAAGTCTTTTTCGCGCAAAATATTCGCAATCGGAGAATAAACATTCTTTATTGACGAGATTCCGTTCAGAGCGGCAACGAATTTCAAAAATTCCGAGCGCGACGGGCTGCGACCTCGAATCGTTATTCTTGGAATTTTATTGCTGTTTCCAAAAGATATTGTTTCAATTTTCAAGGAGTCGGGCTTTTGTTCCAAAATCTCTGCGAGAAAAAAAGAAAGGTTTAAAGCATTGTTTTGATTATCCTGAAATGAAATTAATTTTTGATTAAAATCTTGAATTTCCTTTTCAATGTCCCTGATTTCTTTAAAAATAGACCCTGCTTTAAACGCTTCAATGGTCCTTTTGATTTCTTTTTGTTGCTCATTCAAATAAACAACGAACGGAATGGATAAAATAATGGAAAAAATCAAAAATGAAAAAAGAAAAATTCCAAAAACCAAAATAAACCGCCTTACCCTCTCTTTTTCAATTATTTTTTTATGCTCTTTGGAAATGATATTTATCATATAAATTATTCGCCCTGAAAGCCCCTTAAAGCCAAACCAATGGCGACGCTATAAGCCAGAGATTCACTCTTTCTTATTTCCGGAACATAATCCTCAAAAGAGCCGACTTTAATCCATGGATTTCCGAGCCGCGCCGGAATCAATAAACGCTGGCTTAAATATTCTGGGAGCCCGCTGAGATTCGCGTCGCCGCCGGCCAAAATAATTTCTTTAATGCCGCTTTTTTCTTTCGATTGATGCAATAAATGATTCTGCCAATAATCCTGATGTTTTCTGATTTCATCTTCCAAAGAAGAGAGAATCGGCAAAATCGCTTCGTAAATCCCGCCCTTTTTCTTTAATCCCGTTAAACTGAAATCCTTTTTGATTTTTTCGGCCTCAAAAGGATTTACGCCCATCGCTCTCGCAATCAACTTTTCCAAATCGCGCCCGCCCAAAGGAATGGTTGAAGTAAAACGAAGAGAATGCCCCCTTAAAACGGAAAATGTTGTCCTTGTTTTCCCGAAATCAATAATTAAAATATTCTCTTTATTGTCTTCCGGAACCAGGCTTCTCGCCAAACTTAATGACTCAAGTTCAATCGCAATCGGCGCAAAGCCGGCCCTCTCAAAAACTTCGTAATAGTCGTAAACGATATTTTTTGGAAAAGCCAAAAGAAGAACATCAAAATGATCGGATTTAAGAGACGAGGAAGTGATTTCAAAATCAAAAATAATGTTCTCTTTTTTAAGAGGCACATATTGCTCAATCTGAAAAGAAAGACTGATTTTTATTTCTTCTTCGCTCATTTTAGGAAGTTCAACCAAGCTTAAAAAAGCTTTCTCTTCGGGCAAGGAAAAAACAACATGCGTAAAACCGCGAACCTGCCTTATTTTTTTCAAAAAAGAAACGAGTTCCTCTTTCTTTTTTATTTCGCCGTTAATAATAATTCCCTCTTCTAAAATCTCCTCGCCGAATTTCTTTAATCTTAAGTAACTCTTATTCTTTTCAAATTCAACGAATTTTATTGAGCGGTCGGAAACATCAATTCCGACTCCTCTCATCATCAGATATTCCGGCGGAGGAATTAAATCGGTAAGTTTCATTGATTTATTATAGCAAAAAATAGCATTTGCCAAAATTGCGAAAATGGCATATAATCGTCAATAAAGGTCGGCAAAATTGGCTTAAATAATTAAATTTATGGAAAAAGAAATTGGAAAAGTCGTCCATTATTTTGACCATGTCCAAGCGGCGGTGGTGGCTTTGACGGCTGATTTGAAAATCGGGGACACCGTAAAATTCGTAAGGCACGATGAAGAAGTTTTTCATCAAAAGGTTGAGTCAATGCAGATTGAACACAAAGCGGTAACCGAAGCAAAGGCCGGCGAAGAAACGGCGATTAAAGTTGAACACAAAGTAAAACAAGGGACGATAGTTTATAAGATTGAGGAATAAACAACCGAAGGGTAAGTAAAAAATTTTAAATTCCAAATTTTCAATGGAGACATTGGTGTAGCAGTCAGCACTGGAACCTGTGGAGTTCCCAGCAGGGGTGCGAATCCCCTATGTCTCCCCAAAATAATATCTGCATTCGCTTATTTTTTTTATTAAAAATAAAATAGATATGTATAATAGAACACTCTTATGACAAGGGAAAATAAAAGATTGGCGAGTTTTCTTTTTGAAGTTGGAACCATGCGAAAATTGCTTCGAATGCATCGTCAAACTCTTTTAACCGACGATATGTCTGATAACATAGCTTCTCATTCTTTTCGCGTCGCTATTATTGGCTGGATTTTAGCAAAGAAAGAAATGGTTAATCCTTATAAAACAGCAATAATGTGTCTCTTGCATGATTTAGGCGAAATAAGAAGCAATGATCATAATTGGGTGCACAAAAGATATACAAAGGTTTTTGATAAACACATAATCAAAGAACAACTCGGTTCATTGCCGTTTGATGATTTTCATAAGCTGGCAAAAGAATATGATGAAAGAAAAAGCAAAGAAGCGATTATTACCAAAGATGCCGATTATCTTGACCAATTGCTACTTCTGAAAGAATATGATTGGCAAGGAAATAAAGAAGCTCGCGTATGGCTTCATGGCAAAGGCGGAGAGAAAACTAATGCCCAATTAAAAAAATTAAAACTTAGATCTTCAAAAGAATTAGGGCAAGCTATTTATAAAGAAATCCCGTCTGGTTGGTGGAATAATCTCTGGACGAATAAAAACCGCAAATAATTACTTTTTAAAAAATCAATGAAAAAAGTTTTGTTTATTTTGGCAAAAGAAGGATTTCGCGACGAAGAATTCTTCACGCCCGCGGAAATTTTGAAAAATGCTGGAAATCAGTTTTTTGTCGCTTCGGACGCGCCAGTCGGCAAAACAGCCGAGGGCGCGAACGGCGGAGATATAAAAATTGATTTTGATTATAAAAATATAAATCCGGTTGATTTTGATTTAATAGTTTTTGTCGGCGGCCCGGGCGCGCTCAAACATCTGAATAATGAAATAAGTTATCAAATAGCAAGAAAAACTATTGAGGCCGGCAAAAAACTGGCGGCAATCTGCATCGCGCCGACCATTTTAGCGAGAGCCGGAGTTTTAAAAGGCAAAAGAGCGACCGCCTGGACTTCGGCTTTAAACAAAAAATCAATTGACATTCTGAAAGAAAACGGCGCGGAATACGTTGATAAACCGGTGGTGGAAGATGAAATCATCACCGCCAACGGCCCCGAATCAGCCGAAGAATTCGGCAATGTTCTCAAGAAAATTTTAGAATAATTCGCGAAGTTCAAATAAAGCGATTCCGGCCGCCACGCTTACATTTAAAGATTCTTTTTTTCCAGCCATTGGAATTTCAATAATCGCGTCCGAGACCTTTAAAATATCCGATGAGAGTCCTCGGACTTCGTTGCCTAAAATTAAAGCCAGGCCGGATTTGGCTTTAATTTTAAAAAAATATTTTTTTGAAAAATCTTTATAAGAATTCGCCTTTTTATGCTGTTCTAATGCAATTATAAAAATTTTCTCTTTTTTCAATTTTTCAATCAGTCGGGAGATATTCGCGAATTTTTCAAACGCGATGGATTTTTCCGCTCCGAGAGCGGTTCTACTCACCTCTTTTCTCGTCCCGCCGAATCTATCGGTCGGGCTCGGAGTGTATCCGGTTAAAAAAACTTTATCCGCTCCCGCTCCTTCGGCGGTTCTCAAAATCGCCCCTAAATTATAAAGACTGCGGATGTTGTGAAGAATTAAATATAAATTTTTCATCTTGAATCACGAATCTCAACCTTTAATTACGGCTATTGGTTTTAATCTCGCGACTTTTTTGGCAATGCCGATTTGCGAAACCACATCAACCACTGCTTCAATATCTTTATAGGCAACCGGGGATTCCTCGGCCAAGCCCTTCCAAGAGCCGCTCCTTATTGCGATTCCTCGCGCTTCCAATTCTTTTTTTAATTCCCCTCCTCTTACTTGGCGCAAAGCGGCATGGCGCGACATTATTCTGCCCGCGCCATGGCAAGAACTGCCAAAACTTTGTTCCATTGCTTTTTGCCGGCCGATTAAAATATAAGAACTCGTTCCCATTGAACCGGGAATCAAAACCGGTTGACCCGGAAAAGCCCGGGTCGCGCCTTTGCGGTGAACAATGACTTTTTTTACTCTGCCGTCAACTTGATGGTCTTCTATTTTTGCCAAATTATGAGCAATATCATAAACGACTCGCAAGTCTTCCTTCTTGCCGAAAATCGCCTGCCACGCCTTGCGAACCTCCCAAGTTATTAACTGGCGATTTGCCCAAGCAAAATTGGCTCCGCAGGACATCGCCTTAAAATAATCCTGGCCTTCTTTAGAATCAAAAGGGCTTCCGGCTAATTCCCGGTCGGGCAAAATTATCCCGTACTTGGGCATTACCCTTAACATTATTTTTATATAATCAGTCGCTATTTGATGGCCAAAACCGCGCGAACCAGTATGAATTTGAACCAAGGTTTGATTTTTAAACAAGCCCAAGGTTTTGGCCGCCCCTTCATCAAAGAGTTCGTCAATTCTTGCGACTTCCACGAAATGATTTCCCGCGCCCATTGTGCCCAGCTGGTCGCGGCCGCGGTCTTTGGCGCGAAAAGAAACTTTTGAGGCATCCGCGCCCTCAAGCTCTCCTTGAGACTCAATAAATTTTAAATCTTCCGGCTCGCCGTATCCATCTTCAACAATTTTCCTCGCTCCTTTTGACAAAACTTCGTCTAATTCTTTGTCGTTTAATTTCAATCTCCCGCTCCGGCCAACGCCGGAAGGCACTTCTTTGTTTATTGCGTCGGCCAGTTTTTCCAACTCGGGTTTAACTTCGTCAAAACTTTTGTCGGATTTTAAAATTCTGATCCCGCAGTTGATGTCATAACCCACGGCGCCGGGTGAAATCAAGCCGTCGGGATATTGAGTCGCAAACACTCCGCCAATCGGCGCGCCGTAACCCTCGTGAACATCGGGCATCGCCAAAACATATTTTTGAACGCCGGGCAAAGTCGCGGTATTCACAAGCTGGTTCATTGAAGCGTCTCTTAAAGATTCTTTGAGTATTTTTTCCGAAGCAAAAACACGCGCCGAAACTTTCATGTCTTTGCGAAAGCTTTTCGGAATTTCCCAAACTAAATCGCTGATTTTATTAAAATCTTCAATTCTCATATGTCAAAAATCAAAATTACTTCAAAATTTCCGTCTGTTTTTTTTATTTCCGCTCCGTGGTAAGTAACGGCTTTAATGTCTTTATCAAAACCTTTTTTAACTTTATAACCGAAAATTTTTCCTTTCAACTTGTTTTTTTCAAAAACTTCAAACTCAACGGCTTGAAAAACCGCTTTGTTCGCGTAGGCGTCGTATAAAACCTCATTCAAAAAATCAACCAACAAAGAAGTCTGGTCGGCCGAATCAACCGCGATTTCTTTTAAAATTTTTTCTTTTTCAGGCAATTTCTCTTTCAAAACCTCCGCCATTCCTTTTAGAGCTTGCTTAAAAAGTTCTTCTTTGTTTTTTGCCAAGACCTTAAGCCGCAAATCGGCGATATGTCCAAGAACTTGATAAGCCATAATTAAAAATTTATAATAATTATAGCAAAAAATCAGCCCTTTAAACTTTTTAAACCCTTAAAACAGGAGGCGGCAAATGAAAACGCTTATCATGTTGATTCTTGCGCTGATTTTAACCGGATGCGCGAATGACAAAACAATGATTAGAGCAGCCCAGCAAAAGATTGTAAAAACAGGCGATGGCGGACAGAATGAATTAGAAAAAGCTTTTCACACGCTTGACCCGCATTTTTATGCTTTTTGTCACCTCGTTGATTCTTACGCGAAATTAATCAAAAAATTGTCTGCTCTTGATGAAACCAAGAAAAGAAGATTTCTCTCGGTGGTTGAAGAGAACGCCTTAATGGGGCTTGACTTAACTTATCAGGGTTTAAAAACAAGCTATCAAAAACAATGGGAAGATATTGAGGCAAATCCTGACGAAGTTAGGATTAGGTCCGAAAAAATTCTATCGGATGTTCTTAAAAACACGATAGACATCAAGATGGCTGTAAAATTCGTTGAGAAGATTCTTTCTCAAATTAATCTTCAAAAAATAAAAATCATTTAACCCTTCGGGGTTATTTTTTTTTATTGGATGATTTTCTTGAATTCCTCAATGAGCGGCGTTTGTTCCGGGTCAACGCCGTATTCTTCCGCCAAATAATAAGAAGTCCAATCCGCTAAAATCAAAGAAGAGAAAATTTTATGAAAAATATTTTTGTCGTTTAATTCTAAAACCTCAATCGGCAAATTTTTTTCCTTAAATAATTTTGCCGTTGTTTCCATTCTTTTTTGAATTCTCGGATTATCTTCGTCGTCTTTTAAAAAAATAAAATAAAAATTCCGCGACAAGTTTTTATTCGTAAAACCGTTCATTTCATTGTGATTCAATTCCGGAAAAACATTGCAAAAAGCCGGGATTTTTGAGGTTTCATTAAATTTGATTTTCCAGGCGTAAGCGACCGCGGAATTGCGAGCCGAAGAATAAATAACCGGAATAAAATCTTTTAATTTTTGCGCCAAATTTTTGCCGGCATTTTCACAGTCTTGAGGATTTAATAAATTTGCCAATTCGCTCGCCTGTTTTAATCCTTCCTTGTCGCCGATTATTTCAAGCAAGGCTTTAATTTGATGGCCAAGCGCCATTCTCGGCTGAAGACCGACATTGGGCAGTTGAATAAAAGGAATGGAATTGCCTTTGGCTAGCTCAATAAGCTTTCCTCCGGTTGAAATAACCGCCGCCCGCAAACTCATTTCCAACGTTTTGTCAAAACTATCAAGGACTTCTTCGGTGTCGCCTGAATAAGAATTTAAAATAACAAGGCGCTCGTTTAAATCAGACAACGCCAGCAATCCATAATCGCGATGAATGATTATATCTAAATCCGGTTTAAATATTTTCAGCAATCCGCCGACCAAACCCGACCCTCCCATTCCAACGATAACAAGCTTTTTTACGCCCAAAAACCCGCTTGGAAGCTTAGCTTCCAAGCGGACGATTTCCGGCTGCCATTCAAACTGCTTTGAAAAATTTTTAATGATTTCAGAATAGACTTTCATTGCGAATTTATTTTATATTCAATAATTCGCCTAATCTTTCCTTGTCAAAACCGATGATAAGCTCGCCGCCAACCTCAATAACCGGAACGCCCATTTGTTGAGATTTATCAATCATTTCCTGCCGAGACTGCGCGTCGCTGGAAACATCTTTTTCTTCGTAAGAAATGTTATTTTCCTTAAACCACTGCTTCGCCATTTTGCAATAAATGCAGGTTGGCGTCGTGTAAATTTTTACTTTGACCATATTATTTTATTTATCTTAATTTTATCGCCCACAAAAATTCATTGTCCCTGTCTTTAAAATACAGAAAATCTTCGTTCGGCGCAACCTCAATATCCCAGACATCAAACAAACGCTCGTTATAAATCATTTTTGTCTCGCCGGTTTTAAGATTGATTTTGAAAAATTCGTCTTCCAATTTAACAAGCCCCTGATGCCATTCGTCCGGATATAAAGCCAAAGGGGGATTTTTTGGAACGGCGCAATAAACCATATCCGCGTCAATCCGGGAAAACGCGCATTTTTGGGCGAGTCCGGAAAATGTCAGAGCTGAAACTTCTTCTTTTTTTAAATTATAAAATTTCAAGGTTGGTTTTTGAGAATCGGGGTCATAACCGGAAAACGCGAATTTCTCCCCTTTTGCGTCCCATTTCGCTTCCAATCCGAAAATATCGCCTAAAATTTTCTTAAAACTTCCGGTTAAAGGATTAAATTGATAAAGAAAACCGGGCGCGATTCCCGACGGCCGCGTCGCCAAGCTCAAAATATCCGACTTTGGAAAAGAAACGATAAAATCCGCGAAGGGACTGGAATAAATTTCCCGCTGGGATTGATTTTTGTAAGTCGCTCTAATTACCGTTCCGTTTTCCCGATTATCGCCGGTTGGAATCAGATAAAAAATATTGTCGGAACCGGCGGCATATCCGAAAGAAAAAATGTTTTGAGGCAGGATAAAACCTTTTGTTGAAGTTCCGGAAAATTCCGCTGAAACTATTTTTGCTTCCTCTCCTTCAAGATATTTAAACAGGGCTTTTTTGCCGTCCTCGCTCCATTTTACTTCAAAAATTTTCGGCAAAGTGGTGTTGGAAATCAATTCTTTGCCGCCGTTAACCAAGCTTGCTTCAAAAATATGGCCGGTTGCTTTGTCAATGTATCTTGATAAGCCGTCTTTTAACGGCTTAAAGCCGCTTATCGGTTCGTTCGCGATTTGGATTAACGAGAGAGCCGGCAATTCCTCAATATTTTTTTCTTTGATTTCTTCAATGGCGGTTATTGGAAGAGTCGGCGGCTCTTGTTTTTTAATTTCTTCGGAGGAAAGGGGCAATTTTGCCGGTTCTTGTTCTTTTTTCAACTGTTCTTGCCCGCCGCGAAAAAAAGAAAAAAGCATTGTTACGACAATAACGATAATAATTAAAATAATAATGGCGAAATATAACGGCCTCATACCCAGTAAGACTAAATCGAATATTTCTTGCTAAATCCGCAAGTGGATATCCGACTATTTATTATACTTAATTTTAATTTTGCAATAAAACATGTTTATACCACGCAAGAAACTAGATTTAGCATTCGATTTTGTCTTACTGGGCATATTCTTTCAATTAAAACAATTTTCTTGGACGATTCAATTTGCCCTCGCGCGACTTTCAAAATATCCGGATTTATCGTATTGATAATCAGCCAGGCGGCAAAAGCCAAAATTAATCCGATTATAGCGTTTGTTATCATATCCCTGGCGGCTTTAATTTCCGCTTCGCTTCCCGCGGACGCAACCCAGCGAGCTCCGGCTATGACAATCATCAAAACCGCCAAAATCGCCGCCGCTGAAAGCATAAAAGGAAAAAGCCACTTATTGAGAAATAAAATAAAACCCACTCTTTCGCCCCCTTTAATTAAACCGGGCAAGTCGCTTGCGACGCCTGAAGTTTTTGCCCCGCCTTGTCCTCCCTGTTGAATTGTTCCTTTTGATTCTTCGTCCTTCAGTCTTTGAATTTCCTGCTCCGTTAGTTTAATATCCTCCTCTTTTAAATTTCCGCTTTTTATAATCCTTTCCAATTCTTGAATTATTCCTTGATTGGTTGTTTGGATTGGGGCATTAACTTCTATTTCATTTCCAAAAACAAAAGACGGGATTAAATAAAAAATCGCAATTATTAAAATTATCGTTGTTTTACTCCACATTGATTTTTACATTGGTTTCTTTTGTTTCCAGGGGATTATCATTATTTTCCACTATTAAGTTTAACAAAATGCCGCCCAAAAATCCCTCGCTGATTTTAAGGTTCAATAAATTAAACGGCGGTTCTTTTTTGGCGGCTACGCCGTTGGCAAACCAGTTATAAACCAAGAAAGGAGAAGAAAAATAATACGGCTCGGCGCGAAAATCAATCTGGCTTTGCGAGGTCGCGCTAAAACTCTCCGCGAGCGCCCGGCTGAATTTTGGGCCCTGAAGGGGATGCTCTTCATAAATCAAAACTTTTGAATCGCTCGCCGGAATAAATATCGTTTTAACCGCTTTAAATGTTTCTTTTGACGAACTTACCTCAACCCTTGCTTCCTGCCCCTGGAAAGCGATAATCGGAATTTGAAATTCAAAACTTTGCCTGCCGAAACCCGATTGCTCCTGAAACAATTCATCGCCTAAAAACCATTTATAAATCAGATTCTTCGGCGAAATTCGCTTGCCTTCAAGAATAAAATGGGGCTCGGCGACTATTTTGACTTTTGAACGCAAGACGGGAAGCGCCTTGCCGGGATAAAAAACAGGCCTTGAAGTTTTTGCCTCCCACAATAAATCAACATCGGCGAGAATAAACGAGCGAACCCGTTCCAGCTTGTTTCCCGAAGGAGAAATAACAACTGCTTTTATTGTCTCCTCTCTGCCAAGCGAACCGGCTTTAAATTGATATTGTTTTTTGCCTGTTCCCTCTAAAACAATTTTGCCGTTATGAATCCAGGTGATTTTTGAACGGTCAAGGTCAAAACTATTACTTGCCAAAGAAGCTGAAACTTCCGCGCCGGGAAAAGGAATATCCGGACTGACATCCAATGAAAAATCTTCTCCGGAGAACGAGGATATTGCGGGAAAACCCATTTGAGCGAAAACAAAAGAAAAGCCGAAAATAATCGCGATAAAAGAAAAAATTAAAACATTTGATATTTGATATTTCATATCGGAACCGCTTTCGCCGCTTTTTCAAGTTTTTCAAGAACTTTTTTGCCAAACAAGTTGTATAAAATAATCACTAAAACCATCGCAATAAAACTCGGAATAAATTCAATGACGGGTATTAATTCCGCAATTATACCAGCAAACATCTGAAAGACAAAAGCCGGCGGACGGCTAAGTCCGGCAAGAATCACCCACAACCAAATAACTCCCCACATTATAAAATCCAAAATATCGCCCAGAATCGGAATTTGGCCAATCACAAAAATGTCCAAAACATCGTTTGCCGCGGCGAAAAACAGCATCATTAAACCGGTAACAACTACTATCGCTTTTTTGCTCGCGCCGTCTCCTTCTGATTCTTTCGCTTCCGCCATTGCCAGCGCGCTTTCTCTCTGCTCCAACAAACTCGTCCTCTGGTCCGACGAACTCAACTTCTGCTCCAATAAGTTCAACGCTCTTTTTTGTTCTAATGGAATTGCCATACCCAGTAAGACTAAATCGAATATTTCTTGCTAAATCCGCAAGTGGACATCCGATTATTATTATATTTAATTTTAATTTTGCAATAAAACATGTTTATACCACGCAAGAAACTGGATTTAGCATTCGATTTTGTCTTACTGGGCATAAATTATGTTTTTTCATATTCTTCTTTTGCTTTTTTAATCGCCGCAATTTGGGACGGGTCGGTGGTGATAATCTGGTCTTCGGTGTAAGAACTGATGATTTTGATGGCGACATGTTTCAATCCGGCGTAAAAAAGCCCTTCGCCGACATCAGATTCAAGAAGCAAGAATTTTTCCTCCTCGGTTAAATTAAAAGTCTGTTGAACGACATCAATGGAAGCGGGCGACTGTTTCATCAGCAACTGCAAAGAAGAATTGGTCAGGATCGGCTTGCCGTAAGGCGAGTTCAAAAAATCGCCCACATCCTGGGTAATGGTGGTAAGCCCCAAATAATATTTTCTCGCTCTTTTGGCGATGCCGAACAAAAAAGAAGCGCTGTCTTCGTTCTTTATCATCCACCACGCCTCGTCAACTATGAGCACTCTTTTTTTAAGCTCGCGGCGAATCGCGTTCCAAACATGATGCATAATCAAAAACATCGCCACCGGCCGCAATTCGTTCTCCATATCCCGGATGGAAAAAGCGACGAACTTTTTCATCATATCCACATTGGTCGGCTGGTTTAAAAATCCCGCCCAGACTCCCTGGGTGTATTTTCTAAGCCGCACCGCCAAACTCTCGCCTCCCTCGGTGTTCGTCAAAACCAATTCCAAATCGGAAAGAACCGGAGGAATCGCTTTTGAAAAATCGCTCTCCATCGTGATATTTCTCGCCGCGTAAGTTTCGGTGATTGCTGAATCCAAAATGCTGTCTTCTTCGGGAGTAAGACCGCCCAAAAGCAATCTGAAAAATCCGATGAGGTTGACAATCTGGCTTCGCAAAACATCGGACGGCGATTCGTCTTCTCTCGGCAAAGGAAGGTCAAAAGGATTGATGTGATGGTGGCTGGCGAGAGAAATGTTGAAATACTGGCCGTCAATCGTTTCGGCCAAATGTTCGTATTCCCGCTCGGGGTCAATAATGATTACTTCCGTGTCAAACATCAAAGAACGGAGAATTTCCAATTTGACAAAATAGGACTTTCCGCCGCCAGCCACTCCAAGAACAACCGTGTTGAAATTTTCCAGACTGAATCTGTCAAACAAAATCAAACTGTTGTTGTGGCGATTAATGCCGTAAAGAATGCCTTTGTTTGAATTCAAATCAAATGAAATAAAAGGAAAAACGCTTGAAATCGGCTGGGTATTAAGATTGATATACATTTTAAGAGTGTCCATTCCCAAGGGGAAAACGCTCTCTAGGCCCTCTTTTTGCTGAAACAGAGCCGGCTTTGAATAAATAAGTTTTGATTCCAGGATTGACCTGATTTCGCTTTCTTCTTTGTCCAACGCCTCTTTGTTGTCGGCATAAATAGTAATGTACAAACCAAACATAAAAAGCCGTTCTTCGGCTTGCTGAAGCCGGTCTCTTAATTCTTCAAGATTCTGATAAGCGGCGTCCAGCATCGGGTCCCTGACAAACCCTTTTTCTTCCCTTAAATGTATTTCCGAAAGAACTTCGGCGACTCTTTTTTGAAGCTGGCGCATCATAGCGGCGGTTTCAATCGGATGAATCTGCATTGAAATGTCAAAAACCTTGTCAAGATTTATTATCGGAAAAAACCAGCCGGTTGAGAGATAGCTCGGATAAGAAAAAATAAAAATCGTCTTGGCTATTTTCTCGCCCAGTTTAAGATAATTGGAACTTATCTCCAGGGCCGACGGAGAAATAACATCGTGCAATTCCAAAACCCCGGCCTCGTATATTTCCTCGGGATAAACCGCGATGATTTTCTCCCGCTCTTTATCTTCTTCTTTTTTTCCAAAAATTTTGCTTAATATCGCCATAATTTTTAAAATTTTCAATTTCTAATTTTTATTAAATTTTCAATTTTTTAATTTTCAAAATGTTTGTAAATTGGTTCATTGTAAATTGATTGAAAATTGATAATTGAAAATTATTGTATTGATGGCGGCTTCCCCTTCTCCATCTCTCCGGGATTATACAATCCGTAAAACAATTCTATCGCTTCTTCGGTGTTTAAAGGAATCGCCCTGACGCTGACGCGGGCCAATCCGGATATTGTTGATTCCATTCTCTGCCAAAGCTGGCCTCTGTATTCTTCAAATTTCGCTTCTTCTATTCTTTCGGCCCCTTTTTTGCCTGGCCTTAAAAGCTTCATTGCCCCGAAAATTCCTCCCATTATTCCGCCCGATTTAATTTCCAAAAACGGCGGGGTGTACGGGACGACGACATAAAAAGTTTTGCTGACGATTTTTTCCATCTCAACGAAATTTTTGACGAAATCAATGTATTCCTTTGTCTGAATTTTAAGCAAATCGTTAACCTGCTTTTTTTCCGCTTCTCTTAGAAGGTCAAGATACGGCTCAATGTTCAGCCGCCGGGAAGAAATAAAAATCTGCAAAGAAAAATCCAGAGAATTCAAAAAACTCTGGTAGCCGGCGATAATCGCCTCCTGCTCGTCTCCCGACTTCAAGGCGAAATTAAGAGCCGAGCACATCAAAATCATCCGGAGAGAGCCGTCTTTTAAAATAATTATTCCGTCCCGAATTTCCTGAATCATAACTATCTCCTGGCTCGGTTTTGCTTTGGTTGAATCAATAGCCATAAATTTAAATTTTAGTCATTGGTCATTTTTTAATTTGGAATTTGATTAGGCATTAGAAATTAGAAATTAGTTATTTGCCCCTGATTTCTTTTTTTATCTCCAGCGACCACGCCAAATCCTTCAACCTGCTTTCCGTCAATTTAGGCAAATTAATCATTCCCTCTTGTTTTGCTCCGGGAATCTGAATTTCCTTTTTTTCTTTTTTTACCCTTTTCCAGATGTAAAGTTTCGCGCCCGAAGAATAGTCAATCGCGTTGTTTAAAACATTGATAAACGGCTGGCCGTTCACCTTGTAAAAGGCGAGAGCGACGGCAAATCCGGCAAGCGGAATGACTACGATATAAGCCAGTATTCTGGGAAGAAAAGTCCAGGCGATGAAAACCAGCGCCCCTCCGCCAATAAGATAAATAAACTGCTTGAATGTAAGCGGCCCGAAAATCTTCGGCTCTACTTCTATGAATTGCGGAACATGGAATCTCATGTATTTTAAATTTCTAATTTCTAATTAACCTAATTTCTAATCAATAATCAATGATTTAAAATTTTCAATGACTAATTATTTTTGCTGGAACGCACAATTGCGTTAAAAATAAGATTTAATTCTTTTGCCTCTTGCCATAATTTCCTTGCTTCTTCTTTTAATTCTAAAATTGTCACCGCTATCATTCTCAGCCAATGTTTTGTTTCTCTTGCTTCTTTTTTGCAAATTCCAATTTTATGATTAAAATCTTTCTTTGATTCAGCATCATCGGCCTCGCAATAATTAGCTCCTATACTTGTTCCGGCTTTTACTAACTGATTTATTAATGGTTTTGTAACTTCATTTATTGGAATCTTTTTAGCGAATCTAATTATCTCTTCTCCAAATTTAGCTGTTCTTTCCTCTAAATCAAAATTCTTTTTTGTTATTTTTTCATTTGGCATTGGGATTTGATTAGATATTAGAAATTAGGAATTAGTCATTTATTATAAGGTTTCTCTATACGGGTCCGTTCCGCCGGGATATTTCTCTTCCTTTTTCGCTTGCTCAACTTCTTCTTTTATTTCTCTGTATTGTTTTGGCGCGCGCTGAATTCCAATTTCAACAATTTCTTTTTCTTCAGCCGGCTTTTGCTCAATAATCGGAGATTCAACTATCGGAGGTTCAACCAGAGGTTTAACCTCCGAAATTGGTTGCTGAATTTCCTGCGCTAGGGGCTTAATTTCTTCTTTTATTGTCGGCTTTTCAACCGTCGGAGGTTTAACCTCCGACGGTTCTTCTTCTCCGATTTTATGGAGTTTTTTGAGCGATTCCCGAACCGGTCCGAAAATCTGCTCATTAACATCTTTGGCGATGCTTTTCGCTTTTTCCGCATCAACCCCCAGCCGTTCAGAAAGATTTTTTATAAAATCTTTGGGGTGGGTAAGGCCTAACATCACTCTGCCGATTTCATTACCCAAATCTCCCATTTTGTCAACATATAAGCCGTATTTATTGCTGATATTCATTATTTTGTCCGTAACTTCTTCGCTAAACATAGCATCCTTTAAATCAGGAGGAAGATTCTTATATCTTTTTATTAATTGTTCTTGGTCAATTTGTGGCATATTCATATTATTGATTATTTTAATAAATTTTAGTTTTATTGTTTCACACCATATTCATCTCCGCCAAGTCCAGTTTCAGGCTCTCGCATTTGTGTTCCTTGTTTTTTTGTTTTAACATTGCCGCCAAGATAACTCCCATACAATTCTTCTCCTCTTTTTGTCTTTAGCTAAAATAACTCCCATACAATTCTTCTCCTCTTTTTGTCTTTAAAAGATTAGCCATACTTTGATTGCCTATGTTTTCAAAAGCATTGGCCGCTGTTTTGATATCGTTAACCGTAACTCCAGCTGATTTCCCGATGACGTCAAGGTTCCTTCGGAATCTCGTAAGCGCCTCTCCTCCTTCCTCGGCAACATCAGCTATTGTGCTTGGCCTCATATTCTTAAAAGACTTTAGTAATGCCGGAGATTTTGGTTCAGCCCATTGGTATCCCATACGTTCAATAACGCCGGCTGACCTGCCTGCTGATTTCATCTTTTCAATAGATTGCTCGATATATTTAGAACTCAAGCCAGTCATATCTTTTCTTGAAGCTAAAACTTCCTCAATTGCTATTCTTTCTTCAGGAGTAGTAAGACGTCGTTCGTGTATTTTCTTCAGGTCGTAATTGCCGTATTGGTTAAATATTTTACTGCGCTCTTCAATACCTTTCTGAATGCCGCCTCTTATTTCCGCCATTTGACCAGGCGCCGCCCAACCCAATGTTCTTTCAAGTATTCCGCCTTTATCAATTGCCTTACCCGTTTTTTCATCGAGTTTAAACTTGCCCTTCTCGTCAAGCTCCGCCGGCCTTGTTATTCTGCCCTTAAGCGCGCCCCATCCTCTTTCTACTCCGTATTGCGGCCAATAACTCGCGCCTTGCCACGCTTTGCCGCCCGCCCACTTGCCCGCAATCCCCACCTTGCTGTTCATATAGCCCTGGGCTTGGCTCGCGTAAGAATAAATCGCTCCGGTTCCTTTTTCAGCAAGAGATCTCGCGAAAACAAGCGCGGCGTTAAAAACTATTATTAACAAAATGTATCTTGCAACGAATGTAATCAATCCTTCTTGGGTATTTATCATTGAAATATCCAGAGGGTTGTTCGCAGTAGGGAAAACATTGTTTATATTTAGCGATAAATGAACCGCAAGACTCAACATAAAAATAAGCACTGGCAAAAATATTGATTGCCTTATAAGAATCATCATCCATTCTTTGCCATATCCTTCGGTTGCCGGCAAAGCCCACAAAAATAAAGCTGCCGGAGCAAGAATCATCGCAAGCCAAAGAGTGACTATTCTTAAAAAAAGCATTATCGCCGCTACTAAAAATGTAATGGCGGCGGTTATAAATACGAAAATCCCTAAAATTGTACCAATGCTGATGCTTGCGGCCGTTGCTATGAAACTTGCGTTTTGGTCAAGTTTTGCGTCGCGAATTTTCTGAGCAGAAAGTCCTTCCATCATCATGCTGGAAATAGAAACTTTCCTAAGATTTGCATTTACTAATTTCTCCTCTAGTGTAAGAGTTCTACCAAAAACACTATTGCCAACCCGACCCTCTCTTACCAATCGCGTCTGAAGTTTCTCAATTCTTGTTGTATAAATATAATCAGCAAGACTATTTGAAAATTCTATGACATAACGCGAAAACAAAAGAGAAAAATTAATAAGCAAAATTATTATTATCAGGGTGGGCAGGGCTTTTTTAACGCCGTAACTTTCCTGGCCAATAATTGTTCCGATGGCGATTATTAAGAGAATGAAAATAAACAATAAATTTACAGTGTCTCTGACATAAGTCCAGCCAGAATAAACAAATCCGCCAAAATTAATCGGGTCAAAAGTGGTTGGTTCTAAATTAAAATCAAGCACCCAATCAAATACTAGTCCAGCAAGTGCAACCAACCAACTCGCAAGCCAGAGAAAAAAAGACAAAAAGTGCGCAAGACCCCAATTAATCCAGTCGCCAACCTCTCCGAGCGCAGCACTTACAACCTTTCCCGGAACTCCTGCAACCCAATTCCATATTTCCTTAACATTATCCCAAACCCACGACCCAGAATCGTTTTGGGGTGGCGGAGGTTGATTTTGGGGTGGACCTTGGGCAAAAACGCTAAACGGAAACAAATTGAACAACAAAACAAAAATTAACAAACCGATAATTATCTTTCCGGAAAAAATTTTAGATTTTAAATTCATATTTCCCTAATAATTGGGAGAAACATAAAATGTTTGCCTGGCGCAATTATTTTGCTCATTTGATTCGTTTAGCGCTCCTCCCGCGTCGGCGCATATTTCAAAAGCGTTTAATCCGGGGAACGACGCTTGCCATTTAGGCCAAATTGATACTTTTGTTTCGCCCGGAACGAGTTCGGAAACAGATTGGTCGGGCGATACGATAACATCAAAGCTCCCGTTATTGCCGGTGTCTATTTTTAATCTTGCCTGGGAAGGGGCGGAGACGGCTTCTCCCTGATTTTTAATCGCGCCGCTAAAAGTTATGTAGTCGCCCAAGCCGGAATACAAAGGAGAAAAATTGACGGAGGAAACAATTAAGTCGGGTTTCTTTATCACCTTAAAAATCTTGGACGCGCAATTATTGTTTTCGTTTTCTTCGTTTATCGCATTGTCGGCATCGGCGCAGATTTCAAATTTATGAACGCCTAAACTCGCGGTCCAAACATTTTGCCAGGTCTCGGTTTCCGCTCCGCCTGAAGTCAATAAACCAGTGTCGGCGATAAAAGTCGTGTCCCAGTTTCCGTTGTTATTAATATCAATTTTAAGTATTGTTTTTGACGCTTCGGAAACTTCTCCCGTATTTTTGACCGTTCCGCGAAATGTCATTAGTTCGCCCACGCCCGGAATCGGAGGCGAAAAATCGGCCGATTCAACGGTTAAATCCGGCCGCAAGCCGGCAAGCTCGGGCGCTTGAAAAAACATATCGGCGCAATTATTGCTCTCGTCCGATTCATTGATTGAATTTTGAGCGTCGGCGCAAATTCTAAACTTATGATTTCCGGGAACCGCGGTCCAAACATTTTGCCAACTTACCGATTTTGTTTCTCCGGATTGCATAGAACCGACATCGGCAAAAGCGGAAACATCCCATGTTCCGTTGTTTCCGGCGTCAATCTTTAATTCCGCTTTGCTCGCCTCGGCCGCAACCGCTCCAAAATTTCCAATATCTCCGTTAAAACTCATAATCTGGCCTGATTGCGGATTTAGCGGCGAATAGGAGAGAGTTTTAAAAACAGAAATGTCGGGTAGCGAAGTTTGCGTAAACGCGCCCCATGCCGGAGACGGACCGGACTGCCATCCGCCAACTCCTTGATTGCCGGTTAAAATTTCAGTTATCAATCTGCTGACAACTGCCGCTATTACTTTATTCAAATCATCGGCGAGCTCCAAGGAACGGACGCCTGAACCAAGTTGGGTTGAGAGTTGTTCTTCTATTATGCTCCCCGGCGTGGCGATTTTCCCGTCTTTTGTTTTAAACGAAAGAAAACCGCGGCCGAAAGAAAGTTCGGATTGACTAATGCCAACAGCGGTTGCCTGTCTTCTCATTAGCTCGCTTTGAGCCATAAGATAAGAGCCATAGATATTATTCTGGGGTTTGGCAAGCTCATTCCAAGCGTCCCATCCGCCCAATAAAAATCCGCCATTCATAAAACCGGTAGTATTATTCACAATATCGCTTAGGGTACAGCGCGCTCTCTGAAAATAAGGAAAATTCAAACCGCTCTGAAGCGCGTTGTATAGCGGCAATCTAAACGGCGTACACAACAAATTAAAAATCTTCGGGTCCAAAACCTGTTCTAAAAAATTGCCGGCGGCGCTGTCGGCTATGCTGGTCATATATCCCCCGATATCATTGACAAACAAAGAGCCGCTTCCTCCGCCGGGATACGAACCGCCGGTTTGAATCCAATTAACCATTGTCGCCGTTAATGTTCCGATCATCATTTTCATTAACTGATTGGCAAGCTGGTCCCAACTGCCCATCGGCACAAACGGAACCGGTCCGACGCTTTTTTGATGCGAACTGGCGATATACTGTCCTGATAAAGTTTCCGTTCCAAGCAAACTGGTTTGAAGTCCAGTTTGCATTGTGTTTTGCACCGCGTTCTTCGCGGAAGTCGCCTGGATTGCCATCGTGGTTGAAAGAAGAGGCCCTGGTATTTCCTGTACCGGTATCGCTTCGGCTTTTTTAGGAAAACTTAAAAAACCAAAAGGAAAAATCAAAGCAAATATTAAAATAGCGACGGTAAAATTTTTATATAAATCAGTTTTGGATTTTGAATTGTAATTTTGCATTTTGAATTTTGCTTGCCCACCGAAGCTTTAGCGAAGGTGGGATTTTTGAATTATTTCACGATAAACGCTCCTCCCTCGTTTTTCCCGAAAACTATCCCGTCTTTTACGGCCAGAATCCTGAAATCTTCTTCAAATTTTTTCCATCTGACCGCTTCATCAAGATACCAGTTCATTCCCAAAACCATTTTAAGCTGGTCCTGAAAAACCAATTTCATCGCCGCTACGCTTTTTTCCAAATTGTTCATTATATTCATAAGAAGCAAATGCAAGCTTATGTAATTTTTATTCTCGGGAACAATCAGATTTTGCAAATCGGAAACGGTTTTCTGGTAAGCGCTTATATAGGGAACAAGCTTTTCCAATTCTTCTTCTTTTCCTTTTGCCAAAGATTCGTTCAAAATCTCAAATTCGTTTCCTTTTATGTTTTTAAAATTATTTTCCAGAATTTCTCCCAATCTGTTGAGGTAAATTTTTTTATTCTCTTTTGTCGGCTCAATGAATTTATTCAAATCTTTTTCCGAAAATTCGTCTTTCAGGGTTCGCCCTTCGCTTTGACTTAAAATATCTTTCGCAAGATTATCCGGAGAAATCGCCGGCGTCTCGCCTTTCCCTTTCTGGGAAAAATATTGGACAATCAATTGGCGGGCGAGTTCTTCGGTTAAATTTTTCGGCGAACTGAAAGTCGGCTCCGGCTCTTTTGGCAAGGATTGGAATTGCGCCAATTTGTCATCCGGCCCGGGTTTCAAAGGGTCCCGACCTTGTTTTAGTTCTTCGCCGTCTTTTACTCCGTCTCCGTCGGTGTCGGGATTATTCGGGTCGGTTCCCCAAAGCTTTTCTTCCCAGTCTTTAAGGCCGTCGTTGTCGGAATCAAGCTGGGCTTCCGTGATTTGAGTTAATCCTCCTTTTTGCGAAATAGTCTCTTTTTGCCCTGTTTTTTCGGTGTTATCGCCCGCTTTCGGCTTTTTAAACAACAAAAAAATAACTCCGGCTATCGCGAGCCCCGCTATCAATATTATTATAAATTTTCTGGACGGAAACCAGTTCGCCAATGCCTTATTTTACAACAATCTTTCCATTATTTATATGTGGATAACACAAAAGCTCAAAATTCAAAACGCAAAACGCAAAATTACATAAGAATTTAATTAAAATGTATGGTAAAATAAATTCAACTATAGAGATTCAACCTCCATAATTATAAAACCATGAGAAAAATCATAATTGGAAACTGGAAAATGAATCCGAAGACAACCGAAGAAGCAAAAAAGCTGTTTAGGAAGGCCTCGGAAATCAAAACAAAAAAATCGGAAATTATCATCGCTCCGCCTTTTATTTATTTGCCCTTGCTTAAATCAAGAAAAATAAAACTTGCCGCCCAAGATGTTTTTTACAAACAAGAGGACGCTTATACTGGAGAAATTTCGCCGGCAATGCTGAAATCTTTGGGCGTAAATTACGCGCTCGTTGGCCACAGCGAACGGCGAATGGAAATCGGCGAAGACGACGAATTGATAAATAAAAAAGTTAAAGCCGGCTTAAAAGCCGGACTTAAAATCATCTTGGCGGTCGGCGAAAAACAAAGAGACGGAGAAGAGTTTTGGAAATTTTTAAAAAATCAAATAAAAAGCGACCTAAGGGGCGTTCAAAAAAAACTTGCCAAAAATTTAATCATTGCTTATGAGCCAGTTTGGGCGATTGGAACAAAAAAACCGATTTATCCCGGAGACCTTTTGGAAACCGCGATTTTTATCCGCCGGACATTGCTTGATATTTTTGGCAGAAAAATAGCTTTGACGGTGAAAATTCTTTACGGCGGTTCGGTTGAGCCGGAAAACGCAAGAGAATTTTTAGAAACAGAGGGAATTTCGGGTTTGCTGGTCGGCAACGCGAGTTTGGACGCGGAAAAATTCAAAAAGATTATCAAAGAAACCGATAAATGATAAACATAAAAAACAAAAAAGTTCTAATGAGGGTTGATTTCAATCTTCCGATTGTCAGGGGCAAGGTTCAAGACGATTTTCGCGTCAGGAAAGTCTTGCCTTCAATCAAAAAATTGAACAAACAAGGCGGGAAACTTATTTTAATCAGTCATCTTAACGTTGAAGGCAGGTATCCTTCTTTGGAAAAAGTCGCCGCGTTTATAAGAAAGAGATATTTGAAAAATCTTATTTTTGTCAAAGATTTGACCGGACCGAAAGCAAAAAACGCCGTTTTGAACCTTGAATCAGGAGGCATGGTTCTGTTGGAAAATTTAAGAAAATACCGCGGAGAAGAAGGAAACGCTCCGTCCTTCGCGAAAAAACTCGCAAAACTCGCCGACATTTACATAAACGAGGCGTTTTCCGCGAGCCACCGCCCCCACGCTTCTATCGTCGGCGTTCCAAAATATCTTCCGAGTTGTTTCGGAGAATTATTCAAAAAAGAAATAAAAAATTTAAGCCGGGCGTTCCGTCCGCCTCATCCGTTTTTGCTGATTTTGGGCGGAAAAAAAATCAAGACAAAACTTCCTTTGATTGAAAAATTTTTAAACAAAGCCGATTTTATCGCAATCGGCGGAAAACTCGTTTCCGAATTTAAAGCGGAAAAAAATCCGCCTGAAAAAATAATTTTGCCTGTTGACGCGATTGCGAAAAATAATATAATTTACGACTTGGGACAAAAATCAACGGACAAAATTATTGAATTGGCTCAAGGAAGCAAATTTGTCTTATGGAACGGGCCATTAGGATGGATTGAAGGCGGGTTTGAAAAAGGAACAAAAAAACTGGCCCGCGCCCTTGCCCGTTCCGATAAAAAAATCATTGTCGGCGGAGGCGACACAGTCGGCTATTTGGACAAACTCGGATTGCTTCCGAGATTTTCTTTTGTTTCAACCGGCGGAGGGGCGATGCTTGAATTTTTAGCCAAAGAAACTTTGCCGGGGATAGAAGCCATAGTAAAATCAAATATCAAAAATCAAAATGCAAAATGACAAACCAAAAGTCAAAATGCAAAGCGAAAAATATAAAATAATAAATTAAAAATATTTTAAATTTAATTTATGAAATCAATTGTTGTTTTATATCACAAAGATTGTCTGGACGGATTTAGCGCGGCTTGGGCCGCCTACAAAAAATTCAACGGAAAAGCGAAATACATCGGTGTTGAACACCGTTCTATTCCGCCAAAATTGGAAAATAAAGAAATTTATTTTGTTGATTTTTGCTATAAAGAGCCGGAAATGAAAAAACTTCTTGAAAAAAATCAAAAGGTGGTTGTTATTGACCACCACCAAAGCCAAAAATCGCTTATTAAAAAATTAATTTCCGAGCATTCATACGACTTAAACCATTCCGGAGCGGTTTTAACCTGGAAATATTTTCATCCGGGAAAACCAGTTCCAAAACTTCTCCTTTATATTGAAGACAACGACCTGTGGAAATTTAAGCTTGGAAAGACCAGGGAAATAATCAGCGTCTTGGCGTTATACGACTTTAATTTTTCGGTCTGGAACAAACTTGAAAAAGATTTGGAAAACGCGAAAAAAAGGCAAAAATATATTGGCGACGGAAAATTGCTTTTGAAATATCAGGCGAAAATAATCGCGGACATCGCCAAAAAAGCTTATCGGGTTGTTTTTAAAAAACATCGTTCTCTCGCGGTAAATTCCTCTTCTTCTCTTCTGCATTCGGAACTCGGAAACGCTTTGGTTAAAAAGGGTTATCCCATCGGCATTGTTTGGTATCAAATAAAAAACAGGATAAAAGTTTCTTTAAGGTCGGACGGAAAAACCGATGTGGCGAAATTAGCCGAGAAATACGGCGGAGGAGGGCATAAGGCGGCGGCTGGATTTAGTTTTAAGGTCGGCAAAAAATTTCCCTGGAAACAAATATGACGATAATTATTTACTGCGACGGCGGAAGTTTGGGCAATCCCGGACCGGCGGCGATCGGCGCGGTCATCAAAGACAAAAAAGAAAATCTGCTTAAAAAATACGGAAAAGAAATCGGCGTTAAAACCAACAATCAGGCGGAATACGAAGCGATTATTTTCGGCTTAAAAAAAGCAAAACAGATTTTTGGCGGAGAAAAAATCAAAAAAATGACGATAGAAATTCGCTCGGATTCCGAACTTATCATCAATCAGCTAAACGGAAAATTTAAAATCAAAGAAAAAGATTTAATTCCCCTGTTTATTGAAATCTGGAATTTAAAAACAGCTTTGGGCAATGTTGTTTTTAAACAAATCCCGAGAGAACAAAGCGAAGAAGCTCACAACGCGCTTTCCGAAGCATTGACGCAAAATAAAAAAAATGCTTCACTGTTTTAGATTCTTTTAGATTCTTAGGGAGTCCGGGTGTAGCTTAATTAAGAAGTTCGCGCAAAGCGCCGGAAATATTTCGGAAAATGCGGGTTCAAATCCTGCCGCCCGGACCAAATCTATTTTAAGGGCATTTGGGGACATTTTGCCCTTTTATTTTTTTTAAAATTGGAAATTGGAAATTGGAAATTGTATAATGGGAAATGGCCTTTTATTCTTTAATCATTAGAAACGGAAAAATCATTGACGGCAAAATGGGAGAGCGAGGAATCGGCGACATCGGCATAAACAAAGAAACAATAGCCAAGGTCGGAGACCTCTCAAACGATATTGCCGATGAAATCATCAACGCCGAGGGAAAATTCGTCTCGCCCGGCTTCATTGATTTAACCTCCCACTCTGACACGCATTGGACTTTATTCACCGAGCCCGGTCAGGAAAGCGTCTTAACCCAGGGCATCACCACGATTCTGGGAGGAAATTGCGGTTTTTCTCTCGCCCCTCTCGTTCGCCAGGAAGTCATTGAGGGACTGCGAAAGTGGATTGATGTTTCGGCAATCAACATCAACTGGCAAAGTTTTGACGAATTTCTCGCCGAACTTGAAAAAAGATTTCTTGCCGTGAATTTCGCGAGTTTAATCGGACTGGGAACGCTTCGTAGAGGCGTTATCGGCAACGCGGGAAGAACCGTAAACGACATTGAAGCCAAGGAAATGATTTTTTTACTTGATAGGTCGATGAAAGACGGCGCTTTCGGGCTTTCAACAAGTTTGGGTCGCGTCCATGAAAAAAACGCCTCGGAAACGGAACTCAAAGAACTGCTTCAAATCATAAAAAATTACGAAGGACTGGCGAAACACCACCTGAAAGACGAAGGAAAAGAAATTATGTCTTCTCTCGCCCAAATTATCGGACTTGCGAGGGAAAGCGGAGCCAGAACTCAAATTTCCCACTTTAAAATTTTGGGGCGGCAATCCTGGGACAATATCGCCCCGGCGCTCTCAATGATAGAACACGGCCGCGAAGAAGAAAAACTTGACCTCTGGCTTGACTTCTTTCCTTATGAAAAAACAGGTTCAAATCTTTATTTGCTTCTTCCTCCCTGGCTTCTTGAAGAAGGAGGAAGGAAAATCATTTCCAGATTAAAAGAGCCGGAAACAAGAAAAAATGTCGCTGATTATTTGAAAAACATGACCCTGCATTACGATAAAATGATTCTCGCTTCCACCTTGAGAGACAAAACCGGGCTGGGCAAAACACTTCTAGAACTCTCGCAAAAAACAGGATTGAACCCCGAAGAGCTTATTATTGAACTTCTTGAAATCAACGAACTTAAGGTTTCCATATTCAACGAAGTAATCAATCCTCAACATTTGATTCAACTTGCCGCGAAGAAATATTCCCTGTTTGCCACCGACGGCCTGGGGATTTCGGGCAGAAACATTGAAAGCGATTTTCCTCATCCGAGATCTTTCGGCGCGTTTCCAAAATGCGTTAATCTGTTTGTAAATCAAAAAAGGATTCTAACCCTTGAAGAGGCGATTTATAAAATGACGGGGCTTCCGGCGCGAAATTTGGGGCTCAACGACCGCGGGACGATTGAAACGGGCAAAAAAGCCGATTTGGTCGTTTTTGATTTGGATAAAATTGAAGACCGCGCGGATTATCAAAATCCCGTTCAATTCAGCGAAGGAATAAATTATGTCCTTGTGAATGGAAAAATCGCGGTTCGGGAAGGAAAACCAACGGCAATAATGGCTGGGAAAGTATTGAGGAAATGATGAATTATGAATAATGAATTAAGAATTATGGATATCCGGAAACTTGAAAAGCAAACTTTGGAACAAATTGAAAAAACCAGCGATGAAAACGGCTTGCGGATTTTTGAAAAACAGTGGCTGGGACCAAAAGGAAAAATCAGGGAGCTTTTCCGGGAACTCAAAAATTTTGAGCCGGAAGAAAGAAAAAAAATCGGCGGAGAAATCAATCTTTTAAAAAAAGAATTAACGGCGGCTCTTGAAAAAAAGAGAACGGGGGCGGAAAAAGAAAAACAGGGATTTGTTTTGGAAAAAGAATGGCTTGACGCGACTCGTCCGGTAAAACCGGCTGAAATCGGACATATTCATCTTTTAACTTCGGCTCTCAAAGACATCGCTTTAATTTTCAAAAATCTCGGTTTTGATTCGGTCTCCGGCCCGGATATTGAAACCGAGTGGAATAATTTTGACGCGCTCAATATCCCGGCCTATCACCCCGCCCGGGAAACAGCCGACACTTTTTGGCTAAATCAAATGTCAAATGTCAAAAGTCAAAAGTTATTATTGCGCACTCACACCAGTCCGAGCCAAATCCGCCATTTATTGTCCCATAAACCTCCCTGCCGAATCGTTTCGCCGGGAAAAGTCTACCGCTTTGAAGCGATTGACGCGTCCCACAATATTGAATTCTGGCAACTAGAAGGGCTTGCGGTTGACAAAAATATCAATTTCGCCAATCTTTTGGACATTCTCCGGACTTTCCTCAAAGAATTTTTCAAGGAAAAAAATTTGAAAATCAGAATACGGCCGAGTTATTATCCGTTCGTTGAACCGGGAATAGACATTGACCTCTCTTTTGACGGCAAAAAATGGATTGAAGCGGCGGGCGCGGGAATGGTTCATCCCAATGTTTTAAAAAATACGAAATTAAATCCGGAGGGTTGGCAGGGCATTGCTTTCGGAATAGGCGTTGACCGCCTGATAATGCTCAAACACAAAATCCCGGACATCCGATTGCTCCACAGCGCCGATTTAAGATTTTTAAAACAGTTCTAATATGCTTTTCTCATATAATTGGCTTAAGGAATACATTCCAAATCTTCCTTCGCCCGAAAAACTGGCGGAAATTTTAACGCTTAAAGCTTTTGAGACCGGCAAAATTGAAAAAAAAGGAAACGATTTTCTCTTGGAAATAGATATTCTTCCGAATCGCGCTCCTGATTGCTGGGGTTATCTTGGTTTAAGCAGGGAAATCGCCTCTTTGCTCAATAAAAAAATAAATGAGACCGTTGTAAAAACAAAAGAAAGCGATGAGGGCGCCGAAAACTTTCCGGGTTTGGAAATTCAAAACAAAAAAAACTTCAACGCTTATTATTTAAAAATGATAAAGGGAGTAAAGGTGAAATCTTCTCCCCTTTGGCTCAAAAATAAGCTCGCTTTGCGCGGAATAAATTCCATAAACAATATCGTGGACGCGGCAAATCTGACGATGCTGGAAATCGGTCAGCCAACGCATGTTTTTGATTGCGATAAAATCTCCGGCAAAAAAATAATCTTGCGGCAAGCGAAACAAGGGGAAAAATTCGTTTCGCTTGAAAACAAAGCATACTCTTTGCCAAGAGGAACCTTGGTCATCGCCGACGAAAAAGATATTCTTGCTTTAGCCGGAATTAAAGGCGGAAAAAAAGCCGAGGTTGGCGAAAAAACAAAAAACATCGTCGTTGAATCGGCGAATTTTTCTTCCTCTTTAATTTTAAAAACCGGCAAAGAACTGAATCTTATAACCGATTCTTCCCGCAGATTCGGCGCCGGCCTTTCTCCTTATTTCGCGAAATTAGGGCTTGGCTTTTGCGCTTTTTGGATTGAAAAGCTCGCCGGAGGGGAAATCTTAAAAAACGCTCCCAAGTTTGAAAATTTTGCGGAAAAACTTCCCGTGCTTTTGCCGTTTTCAAAAATTGAAAATATTCTCGGCAAAAAAATAAGCGAAAAAGAAATTTTAAAAATTTTAAAAAGCGTTTATTGCGAAATTAAAATAATCAAAAAAACGAATGAAAAAATAATAGTGGTGGCTCCTCCGCTATGGAGAGAAGACTTAAAGATTCAAGAAGATTTAATTGAAGAAATTGCGAGAATTCACGGCTTGGAAAAAATCAAACCCCTGCCCCTTGTCTCTGAAATAAAATTGGGCGGAACGGAAGAAAAAAACGTGGCAAGAGAACAAATCAAAGATTCGGCTTTAAAAGCCGGCTTTAACGAGGTTTATCTTTATTCTTTTGTCGGAGAAAAAGATTTAAATTTCCTAAACTCCCAAACGCTGAAAAAAGTCATTGAAGTTAAAAATTTTTTCCGTCCGGAATTCCGCTATTTAAGACCCAACCTTTCTGTTTCGCTCCTGAAAGGATTGAGCGAAGCAAAAAAATATTCGCCCAATGTCCGTCTCTTTGAATTGTCTCCCGTATTCTCCAAAACGGAAAAACCAAAAGACACCGGAGAGCTCCAGGAAGACCGCCTGATTTTTGGATTCGCCGGCGGCGAAAAAGACGGGGCGTTTTTTGAACTCAAAAAAAGACTATCCGCTGTTTTTGAATCTTTGGGCTTGTTTAAAATTGAATATTCCGACCTGTTGAATGCGGAATGCGAGCTCGCCAAAGATTTGGGCGGAATCTTTCATCCGTTCAGAACGGCGCTGATTAAATCAAAAAACGAGGTCGTCGGCGTTATCGGCGAACCAAAGGAAGAGATTAAAAAATATTTTGAATTGAACGGAGAAGTCGCTCTGGCCGAGATTGAAATTGAAAAACTCTTGACGGTGGGCGCGCCGGCAAAAGAATACAGGCAGATTTCAAAATATCCGGCTTTGTATCGGGATATCGCTCTTTTGGTTCCCAAAAAAACAAAAGCCACTAATGTTCAAAACCTGATAAAAACAGCGGGGGGCGAATTGCTCGCCGATATTGATTTGTTTGATATTTATGAAAACGAGAAAGTTTTCGCTGAGAAAAAAAATCTGGCTTTTCATTTGATTTTTCAAAGCAAAGATAAAACGCTCTCCGACAAAGAAGTGGATGAAATTATGAAAAAAATCGTCAAACAACTGGAAACAAATCCCGAATTTGAAACAAGGCGGTAACATTTGCATTTTATTGAAATTTTGCCTAAGCTCTTTTTATGTTATGAATAAAAAAGACCTTGATTATTTCAGCGCAAAATTAAAAGCGGAAAAAGAGCGGCTTGAAAAAGAACTCTCGGGACTCGCGACGAAAAATCCGGAAAATCCCGAAAACTGGATTCCTTCTTACCCGGATTTCAATCCCCAACTCGCCGATGAAAGCGAAAAAGCCGATGTCGTTGAAGAATTTGAAATAAAATACAGCGTTGAAACCGTCTTGGAGGAAAAACTAAACGAAGTCAAAGAAGCTCTTCAAAGAATCGCCAAAGGAACTTACGGCGTATGCGAAGAAGACAAAGAACCGATTTCAAGAGAACGGCTTGAAGCGAATCCCGCGGCAAAATACTGCCAAAAACACGCCCAGTTTAAATAGTCTGTATTTGCGGCGAATTATGTTGTAAAAAAACCTAGCGTTGTTTACATCTTCCGCGCTGTCCGGCAAATTCGCTAAGAAAACCCTCGCGCAGTCCGACCCGCTTCGCCGGAGCTTCAGCGAGGCGAGGCGGGCAGGGTACCCCAGCCCTGCCTCTTTCAAGAACCGGTTGTCGCTCGTTCCAGCGACTCGCGCAACCTGCCCTCTCGGCGATTTTGTTCCCGCAAAGCGGGAAACCAAGCCAAAATCGCCTGCGAGAGCTTCTTTCAAGAGGCAGGACTGGGGTGAGCGAGGACGAGCGGGAGCGCAAATTCCTCGCTGGGGAATTTGATAGCGTGTTTTCGCGCGAATTTGCCGGACAGAAGAAAATATGAAAGAATGTAAACAACGCAGCTAATTCTTACAAATATGTCTATCAAAATTTCCTCGGCTCAAATCGTCGGTTTGGAAGGAAAAATTATTGAGATAGAGGTTGATTTAACGCGGGGGCTTCCGGCTTTCTCCATCGTGGGCCTTCCCGATAAAGCGATTGAAGAATCAAAAGAAAGAATTTCTTCGGCGGTTAAAAACAGCGGTTTTAATCCTCCCCAGAGAAAAAACCAAAGAGTGACCGTTTCTTTGGCGCCGGCCGACCTTAAAAAGGAGGGGCCGGGTTTTGATTTGGGAATCGCCCTCGGATATCTTCTCGCCTCAAAACAGCTCAACTTTAATGCCGATAAAAAATTATTTTTGGGAGAACTCGCTTTAAACGGCTCAATAAGAATAATCAGGGGAGCGCTGGCTTTGGCTCAAAGCGCCCTCAAAGCCGGTTTTGAAGAAATTTACCTGCCAAAAGGCAACGGCAAAGAAGCGGCTTTTATTGAAGGAATTAAGGTTTACGAAGCGGGCTCGTTGCTGGAAATTGCCAGCTGGTTTGAAGGAAAAATAAAACCCGAGCCGCTCCCGAAGCAAAAAATTCAAGAAAACGCTTCGGAATATTCCGTTGACCTTTCGGATATTCGCGGCCAAGAGCACGCGAAACGCGCTCTGGAAATAAGCGCGGCCGGAAGCCACAATCTTCTGATGGTTGGGCCCCCGGGCACGGGCAAAACAATGCTCGCCAAGGCGCTGCCCTCTTTGCTTCCGCCTCTTTCTTTTGAAGAAGCGCTGGAAGCGACCAACATCCATTCAATCGCCGGAACATTGGACAAGCCGCTTTTAACTTTCCGGCCCTTCCGCAATCCCCATCATACCGCTTCTTATATTTCAATTATCGGAGGAGGAACGATTCCAAGGCCCGGGGAAATAACAATGGCGCACCGCGGCGTTTTATTTCTGGACGAATTCCCGGAGTTTGACCGGAGAGTGATAGAGTCGTTGCGCCAGCCGATTGAAGACGGCGTAATCGCCATTTCCAGAGCAAAAGGCGTTATTGTTTTTCCGGCCCGAATAATTCTTGTCTGCGCGATGAATCCCTGTCCTTGCGGCAATCTCGGCTCTAAAAACAAATCTTGCCTGTGTCCGGCCTCCGCCATTTTCAAGTACCAAAGAAAAATATCGGGGCCTATCGCCGACCGGCTTGACCTTTTTGTTGAGGTCGGTCGGATTGAACACGAAGAACTTTCAAAGAAAAACTCCGCGCCCACTTCGGCGGAAAAACAAAAATTGATTTTAAAAGCGAGAGAAGTCCAAAAAGAACGTTTTAAAAACCGGAAAATTTTAACCAATGCCGAAATGAGTAGCCGCGACTTGGAACAATTCGTTCCCCTGGACCGCGATTCCCAGCGCGCTTTAAATTTGGCGGCAAGCCGCATGGACCTCTCTGCCCGCGCTTATCATCGAGTCATTAAAATAGCGAGGACAATCGCCGATTTGGAAAATTCAGAGAGCGTCCGCGAAAACCACATTGCCGAGGCCTTGCAATATCGGCCAAAACAAAGTTTGATTTAATATTATCGTATAGAATCATAATTAAAATATTTTGCTCTTGACATTTTCCTGCGGTTCTGATAATATTTCGGGTAGAAAATCGCACCTTGAGTTACATTTCCACTTCAAAATAGAAAGCGCACAAAACCGAGCTATTGGGGCTCGATGATAGCACATTTTATTAGTTTTATTAGTTTAAACCCGAAAAAGAAAGAAAGGTGAATATGATGGGCGATAGAGAAGATTACAAAGAAGATTGCAAAAGAAAAGCTGCCTATGCGCTAGAACAGATGAGAAGAGGTACGATTGGTTACCGATTTGCTCTTTGGTGTATTACAGAGAATCTTCGAGAGGGGAGGTGGTTCCTTTTTGAAATAGGAACCAGGCCGGCTGAACTTAATAAGCTCCGGATAGAAGACTGTAAAAAATCAGTTCAGAGCTGGATAGACGCGTTGCAATTTGGATTTTTTGCTGAACCGGACGAGGCTATTAAATATATTAGAAATAGACTCGGGAAGAGCGGTCTTTCACTTTTTGATGCCGTCAACATCAATGAAGAAAAACTAGAAGAGTTCCGGGTTAAAGCTTGGGAGATGGTTGCTCGCAATGGAGTCGACATTTTTGAAAAACAAAAATGTCCTCTGACCGCTTGTAGTATTCTTAAGGCAGCCGAGAGAGGCGGATTTCCACTTTCCAATATTGGTGTCGATGAAAAGGAACTTGAAAAAGTTCTATCCGAATACAGATAAGACGCCAACAAAAAAGAGTCCAATAGTCCTCCAGCCGCAAATAAAGAACCTCTGAGAGAGCATGGCTTCGCCGAGGTTCTCTTTTTTTTATTTGAGCGGTGAATAAATAAAAGAATAAGGATTTTCTTAACCATAATAGTCGAGGCAAGGTTTTCCAGTCTCGGCTATTTTTATTTGTTAATTCACTCATTGCTTTTTCTAATCCTTCCTTTGCTAAACCTCTACTCTCTTCATCCTTCATCCAATGGAAAAATCACAAAACATCACTGAAGCCCATATAAGCGAGGCCTTGCAGTATCGGCCAAAGCAGAATTTGATTTAAAATTATCATATAGAATCATAATCAAGATATTTCTGAATAATGTTGATTTGTTTAGGACTTCTAGAAAATTAACTAAGTAGTCCAAAATTCAAATTGGAAATTTTGCTTGACAAAAAATTATAAAAGAAGTATAATTAAAATAACAAAAGCTCTTTAATACCACTTGCAATTCGGTAGTCATAGCCAAAAAATACTCACTCATGGTGTTTTCTGGCTATGACTACCATAGCGATGGTCCTTTGGCAATTCTGCCGCATGGCGCGGCCTCTGCTCAATGGGCAGAGAAAAATCCCGACAACAGTCGGAAAGGAGAGAATCATGAAGTACTCGAATCTGAACCTTAGAACGATTGAAGCGATAGTGAACAAGCTCGGCGGCATGGACGGCGTGAAGTGTTTTCTGTCAGGCGAGCTTACGGTTAAGAAGAAGGAGAGAGAATGCATCTTCGCTGTCTGGAAGACCATTAAGCTCGGCACTGGGCTGAAGACCGCCGATAACTTCCGCCGCGCACTCAAAGCAGAAGGCAATATCATCGGCGACTGGGGGGCGAGCAAGATTCTCGGCAGGAAGGAGTTCACCGTGGCAAAGGAGGAAACCGAAGTGGACCTCGTTGCGGTGTCTATTGTTGATGATCTCGGCTTCGTGAACGGCGCCACACAGAAGGAGATCTATGAGAAAGCTTTCAAACTTGGTCTGAAGCTTTGCCCCGCCGAAGTCGGTCCCCAGCTACGATTGCAGTTTAAGAATCAGCCCAAGGGCGAGTGGCTTCTTATTGGTATGGAACCTATCTATGACTCGGATGGCGACCCTTACGTGTTCTACGTTGGACGCGGCCGTGATGGTCTGTGGTTGGACGGCTATACCGGCGACCCCTACGACTACTGTAACAGCGGCGATAGCTGTTGGGTGTTCGTCCGTCCTCGCAAGTAGCACTTAGGACTTTGTTTCTTTGATCTCCTGACCTTTGAAACTGAGTCCTTTGACCTCCCCGCATCTTGGCTTCGGCCTTGGCGCGGGGATTTTCTTTTAATAGAATAAAAACGACAGTAGGTGAATATGCGGAAAATCATGGTTTTCCGCTACCGAATCCAGTAGACAAGGAATAGTTTGCCAACTTATGGAGATTTAACCTCTATAGTTAATTTTTTGATAATTTGCGGGGTTTACAATAATCCGACTTTTTTTATCCTAGTTTGTTTATAAACCTTACAATCGGCCAAAACAAAGTTTGATTTAAAGCAGATTATTCACGCTTTCAACGAATTTATCAACTTCCGGCTTTAGTTCCGGCTTTAGTTTTTGCGCTTCTTTGGCGTAAAAAATCGCCTTGTCTTTGTTTTTTAATTGAGCTTCGGTTTCAGCCGAAAACAACAAAGAATTTATTTGAGTTTCTTTGTCTTTGATTTGAATTGATTCCCGCAGAGCGATTCTTAAAAACTTTTCCGCTTCTTTCAAATTTCCCTGCTTCAAGCTCTGTCTGCCCCATTTTAAAAATTCCTGGGCCGAGGGCCAAACTCCAAGCCCGGCGCTCTCTCTGATAACCTGCCAGCTGTTTTCGTATTCGCCGGCCAAAACATAAAAAGTGACAAGAGGGTCGTATAACTGCGGCGAAACGGATAAAAATTCAGAAATTTTCTTTCCGGCTTCGCGAGCTTTTCCAATATCCTTTTTTAAAAGATACAGTTCGGCGAGAGCAAGGCGGCTTTGGACATAATTCGGCCCTATTTCAATCGCCTTTTTGTACGCTGATTCGGATTCATCATAGCCGTTTCCCGCTATCATCGCCCGAATAGCCAAAAGCTTGCCGTAAAAAATCAGGGGCCTAATGTTTAAAGGGTCGCGCTCGGTTTCTTTTTTCATTTCCAAAATAGAACGGTCAAGCAAAACGCTGAAATATCCTTTATTCAAAACATTGCCCGAAGCAGAAAGCTGAATCAAAAAATTGCCCAACTGCTCTCTTACTTCGGTCAATCCGAAAGAATTAATATCAAGGGCTTGCTCAAAATTATTGGTTATAATTTCCGGAGTCTGTCTCTGGCCCGCGCTTTTTAAAGAAGCAATAATCTTTGATGATTGTTTGAGCGGTTTTAAATTTAAATAAAAAACCAGAAAAATTGACATTCCAATCGCTCCAAAAATCAAAACGTATTTAAACGATTCCGGCAGATAAAATTTTATTTCTTGAGCGCGTTCTTTAGCGGTGTAAAAATACAAAAATCCAAAAAGCGAGGCTACCAAAAAATAGGTCGCCAAAGAATCAAAAACAAAAAATCCCTGAACAAAATAAGCGGCGAAAAATCCAAAAGCAAGGATAATTTGGTTATTGTTTAAAATCTTTTCCCGGCGAATTTTCAAGAGCAACAAACCAACGCTAAAAAGAATAAATAAATAAGCAAGAAAGCCCAAAGCCCCCGCCTCCGCGAGCCACTGCAAAGGAGTATTATGAGTCCTGTCAAACCACGGCTCGTTGCCGTAAAGCCGAGGATTATAATTGCGGGCGAAAGCGTCAATAAAATTGTCCTGACCCCAGCCGAAAACCGGCTTTTGGGTCCATGATTTAAGAGCCATTTTCCAAATCATAAATCTTGCCTGAACCGTCTGCTCAAAAATTGAAATTGAAGCGAAGCGATTCAACAGCGGCCTGGATTTTATAAAATCGCTTCCTTGAAAAAAAATCAAAAGAAGAGGAATCAGCAAGGCGGTTAAAAAAATTCCGGCAAAAATAAACTTTTTTCGCGGCTTTTCCGCCTCAAAAAATTTTAAAAAGAGAATCAAACCAAGGCCGGCTAAAAATCCGAGCATCGCTCCTCTTGTTTCGGTAAAAAAGAAAATCGGCAATTCAAAAAGAAAAATCGCGCCGTAGGCGATTTTTATTTTCTTGCTTGCGGTTTGTAAATAATAAAAAGCTAAAATAAAAAAATGAATAAGCAGATAACTCGCCAAATAAATGGGGTTTCCGACAGTTGAAAAAACCCTGCTGTCCGAAGAACCCTGAATCCAGCCGAATTTCTCAAAATAACCGTATCCCGCGACAATCAAGCTTACAAAAATTGAAATGTGAAAAAATATGAACCAGTCGCGCGATGTCCTAAAAACCGAAATAAGCATCAAGAAATAAGCGAGGAGATGCAAATGAAGATTCAATCCTTCCATTCTTTCATAATTAGACCAAAAACTTTTATAAGGATTGGCGCCGAAAATATCGGCTAAAAACAAAGCAAAAACGAAAATTAAAATCGCGTAAAGCAGGATATTTTTCCGGGGAAGATATTTTGCCGGATTTAAAATCAAAAGTCCCAACCAAAAACCGAATAAAATTTCAATCAGAATTCTGAAAAAAAATCCCTTGCCGGTAATGTAAGGGAAAAACATTGAACTGGAAATTATCAAAACCAAAAAAGGCGTTAAAAATAATCCGCCTTTTACGAGCCAATCAAATGCCGCGATTAAACCTGAATTTCGCATTTAAAAATAATAACAAAACGCTACAAATAATCCAGAGGATTTAAATAACCTCCAAGAGGGAGGAACTTGCACCGGCCGCTTGAAGATTCTCCGAATCTTATCGTCCTTGAATCATAAACCGTGAAATGCAAATGCGGGCCGGTGGCGTATCCGGTCTTGCCGGAATAACCGATAAATCGCCCCCTTAAAACCCGCTCGCCTTTATTAACTTTAATCAAAGAGAGATGGGCGTAAAGAGTCGCCAAATTATTCTCGTGTTTTATCAATATCCATTTGCCGTATGAACCGCCCGGACAACTCAAATCGGTATTTCCCGTTTCCAAAACTATTCCGTCCTCGGCGCTAAAAACTTCCGTACCCATTGAAGCGCGAAAATCAACGCCGTTATGAACGCTCTTAAAATAAGCGCCGCTTGATTGCGAAAAAGAAGTCAAACCGAATCCCTGGGTAACGGCGACGCTCGCCACGGGATAACCAAGCACGCCCGGGCGCGATTTTGGCAAAGAAGCCGGGTCAATCAATTTCCTGAGCTCTTCTTCAACCGCATCCACTTCGGCCAATATTTCCTGTTTTTCCTTTTCTTTTTCCGAGAGCAATTTTTGATATTCTTTTTCTTTGTTTTTTGTGATTTTCAAAACAATCTCTTTGTCTTTTTTGGCGTCCCCTTGGATTATTTTCTTGTCGCTCAATTTGTTTTGATGATTCACCAATTCTTCTTTTTGCCTGGATTTTTCCATTTCTTCTTTTTCCAGATTATCCTTGGCTTGCTTCAATTCAACAACCATCAGCCGCATTTTCTCCTGCAAATTTTTTATTTCTTCCAGGCCGTCAAAAAAATCGGAAACAGATTCTCGGCCCAAAAGAATCTCAACGCTGGAAAAAGAATCCAAATCGTAAATCTCCCTTAAAAATTCCTTCATTATTTCATTCTTTTTTTCAATTTCTCCGCGCGTTTTTTCTATTTCAATCTCCAACCGTTCCAAAATGAGCAAGGCGGCTTCTATTTGTCCCCGAGTCAAATCAATGTCTTTATTAAGCTTTTTGATTATCAAATTAAGGCGGCTGATTTCTCCGCTTAGCGTTTTTGATTCTTTTCCCTTTTTCTCTATCTCGTCCTGATACCTTAAAATTTCTTCCTGTATTGATTTTATTTTTTGATTTTTCTCTTCTATCGTCTTTTTCAATTCTTCAATTTTTTCAAAATCGGCAAAAACATTTTTCTGGAAAAATGACAGCGATAAAAACGAAAAAATAAAAATAATTAAAATTATTCTCCGCATTTTTGCCAATTAACGATTATTTCTTGATAGTAATCCTGATGTTTCCCCAAAAATTCCCCCAAATTTTTTCGGGCGTTGTCAACTATTTTTTTTCTCAATTCTTCTTCGTTTAAAATTCTATCAAGGGCATTGACAAAACCACCCAAATCCCCCGGCTGAACCATCAAGGCGCTTTCGTTATTCTTTATGATTTCTCCGGCGATTCCGACATCGCTCATCGCGATTGGAAGGCCGAAATAAATCGCCTCAATCAAGCTCATTCCAAATCCTTCATACCAGGAGGTCAGAAGAAAAGCATGAGCGCTAAGATAATAAGGAACGAGATTTTTTTGATAACCCTCAAATCTTATTTTAGCTTTTAGCTTGTGGCTTGCGGCTTGTAGTTCAAGATTTTTCCTTTCCGGGCCGTCTCCGATGATAACCAACCCTGCGTCGGGATTGGTTTTTGAAACTTCGGCGAACGCTTTTATCGCGAGAGCGATGTTCTTTTCTTTCGCAAGCCGACTTACCATTAAAATCGTTTTTTTAAAACCAAAATCTTTTCGCGAAAAAGACATTCGCGCAAAAGAAATGGCGCGCGGATAGCGAATCGTCGGCAAAATGGGGATGAGCGCGATTTTTGAAGAAGAAATTTTCCATTCTTCAATTAAAAATTTTTGAATTCTTTCACTCACCACTCTGACGCAAGAAGCTTTTTTGAGCAGAAATTTCGCGAAAAAATACCGAAGCTTGTTTTTAAAAGAATGCTTCCAAAAATAAGGGCTTCCGATATCCGTATGAATTTGAGCTTCAAACGGTTTGCCGAGCAAAAAAGCGATTAGGCAATGCTCTATGTCCTGGCAAGCGATTAAATCAACTTTTTCCGTTTTTAAAATTTTTTGCGCGAGCGATAAAGCCCGAAAAAATCTCAAAAATCCTCCAAAAACAGGAATAATTAAAATTTTATCCGCTCCGGCGGGTAAGGCAGGCAAACGATTTGCGATAACTATAACAATCAATTTTTCAACAAGTTCGCCGTACTTTTCTATCCTTTTTCTGACGAAAGAGTCCTTGTCCAAAACCAAAGGGTCGGAACTTAACATTAAAATTTTCATAATTTTTTATAGATATTCAAAAACTCATCGGCGATATCGCTCCAAGAATGAGTAAAGTTGAAATCAGCGACTTTTTCTTTATATTCATTGTAATTTTCTTCATTGGCTAAAAATAAAATTTTGCTTTTTATGTCCGCCTCGTCAAAAGGGTCAATAAAAACTCCGATGTTTTTTAGTTTTTCAACCAAGCCGCAATTTTTCGTCAAAATAAAAGGCTTGTTGGCGCTCAATCCTTCCATTATAAAATTGGGAGCGAAATCGCCGATTGAAGGAACAATCAAAGCGTAAGAATGGCTTATTTTTTGCTTTAATTCATCTTGAGAAAGATTATCAATGATTTCAAGGACAATGCTCTCGCCTTGTTTTTTAAACTCGTCAAAAATCTCTTTAATAAGGTTTATATTTTTAAATTTTATTTTCCGGCCGGCAAACAAAAAGTTTTTTTCTCTTGGTTCATAGCTTTCGGTTTTTTCACCGTAAAAATTTTCAACAACAAAAGTCTTTTTGGGATTCAACCCGTAAACTTTCTCAAAAAAATCTTTCTGCCATAGGCTGTTAAAAACGATTGCCGAGGAATTGAGAAGGGTGAATTCTTGAAAAGAAAAAATAATTTTATGTTTTAACGGCAAAGCCGGCATTTTTTCATAGAAGTCCTTAAGAGTTATCATCTTTCCGGTTTTTTCAACATAGGTTTCCCACAAAAAATCTCCGCCAACCCGAAGAATTATTTTTTTGTTAAAAATTTTAGCCGCCAATACCGCGGGAAAACCGGTAGAAAACACATCAAGAGCGATTATAAAATCTGTTTTAGGAAGACTCATAATAACTCTTAAAAAATAAAAGATGTGGCGGATAACCGGCGGGAGTTTTTTCTCTAACTTATAAGCCAGAACTTTTATTTCAAAGCTACGGCTTTGAAACTCTTTATGCAGATTTTCCGCGTATTTTGCCGGACCGCCTACATCCGGCGGAAAAATCCCAGTGGCAATCAAAATTTTCATAACTATTCCAATATTCTTAAGAATTTGAGAATAGATTGGCCCCGTTCGGTCAATTTATGACGGACATTGTTGCCTTCCGATCTTTTAATCAGCAAACCGGAAATTGCCAATCTCCTTAAATGTTCGGAAGCGGTTTTGAAATTTATATTTAAAACATCGGATATCTCTTCAACCGAAAGCTCTGGTCTTTGTTTCAGCAATTCCATTATTTCAATTCTTCGGTGATTGGCAAATCCCTTTACAATTCTTTCAAGTTGTCTATTTGTTTTATTTTCCGCCATATTTATTCCGATGAATAATTGTTTTAATTTATCTTATTTTGAATTATAGCGCATCATTTTAACTATTCCAATATTCTTAAGAATATTGGAATAGTTTATATTTAATTTCAAAACATTTTTTAAAATATAATTTTGTTTTCCAACAAATCGTTCTAATCTAAACCCAAATCGTCTTTTAATGTATATTCTCCAATCTTTCTTATTTCGTCTATCAAATGATTCTTTAATCTTTTATTTTGCCGCCAATTTTTGATTTGGTGGTTCGGGGTTTCAACTAACTGTAAAATATATTTTGTTTGTTTAGATAAATTCTTACCAAGAGTCATAATGGCCCGCCGGCCGTGAAATACCTTGTGAATAACTATTATTTTGAGAGGAATTTTTTTAAAATGCGATAAAATAATTTTTTTTGAAAAAACAACATTCTCTTTCATATTGCTAGAAAATTTCTCTATCAAAATTCTTTCTTTGGGGACGCCTAATTTTATTAAGCGTTGTAAATGCCATTCAGCCTCGGTAATATCTTTAAAAATTTTATCATAGGTTTTGGGAGATCGGGCTTTCCCGCCGGCAATTAAAATATATTCGCAGTGTCTTTTCTTAAATAGTTTTGCCGCTATATTGGAAAGTTCCGGCCTTGGAAATCTAAAACAAAAACATAAATCAGCTTTTTCTATTTTATCACTTTTAATTATAAGAAAATCTTCAATGGCTTTTATTGTTGATTTATTCATAAACTTTCTACTTTCTCAAAAATGTTTTTCATTTGCGTTGAAATTTTATCCCAGGAATATTTTTCTTCAACTAATTTAAGCCCGTTTTGAATTATTTGTTCCCGCAATTCTTTGTTTTCCAACAGTTCTTTTGTCTTTGCCGCCAAATTTTCCGGGTTGTCAATTTCGCAAAACAAACCGGTTTTGCGGTCTTTTAAAAAATCAGGAATGCCGCCAACATTTGTGCCAATTATCGGCAAACCGCAAGCCATTGCTTCAATAAAAGCGCTTCCTAATCCTTCAGAACGCGACGGCCTTACAAAGACATCGGAAATAAAAAGATATTGATAGACGTCTTCCGGCGGCACTGCGCCCAAAAATATTACCGAATCTTTTAATCCCGAGTCTTCGGCTTGTTTTTTTAAGTTTTGTTTTAAACAACCATCTCCGATTATTAAAAATTTTATACTATTTAAAGCGTATTTTTGGTGAAGGATTTTTAACGCCGAAATAGTCGCATCAACCGCGTTTTTCTCAACCAATCTTGAAACTGTAATTATAATTTTTTCGTCTTCTTTTATATTTAATTCATTTTTTAACCTTGACTTGTAATTTTGAATTTTGAATTTTGAATTTTGAATTTTCTTTAAGTCCGCTCCGTTCGGCGCGATTTCAATAATTTCCGGCCTTGCTCCGGCTCTAATCGCTTCTTCTTTCAAATAATTGCTGATGGCTTGGATATAATCGGCGCTTTTGACGATTTTTTTTAAAAATAATCCCGCTAAACCGAATTTTTTATCAGGCGAGTAATCGCCTTCTTGTAGAGTTAATAAAAAAGGAACTTTTTGATAAAATTTTTTGGTCAACCACGCGGCGATTCCGCCGTAAGAAGCCATTATCGCCCAGATTAAATTAAAGTTGTTGGCTTTTAGGAATGACTTAGCTTTTAGGAATCCAAAAATTGGAAGCAGGTATTTATCAAAAGAAAAGCCGAATCCCACCCGATAAACTTCAACATTGCCGATTTTCTCGCTTTTAGGCAATTGGCGGTTCATTCGGCTAGTGATGAGAAAAAATCTGTATTCCGGCAGGCGGTCGGTAATTTCTTTAACTGCCAATTCCGCTCCGCCAATGAGCGGCAGGTAGGCTGTTGAAAAAATCAACACATTTTTTGCCATAATCTTAAAACATAGCGTAAAATCAAGTAGTTTTCAATTTTTTAGAAATTTT
>MHMS01000023.1:0-1158 GCA_001821615.1 Candidatus Niyogibacteria bacterium RIFCSPLOWO2_12_FULL_41_13
TTATTACACCAGTCAATCAAGAAAATTGGAAACGATATAGAAAATTTGCGGTATAATACGGCGATTTCGCAAATGATGATTTTACTGAATGGAATGGAAGAAGAATCGGAAATTGAGAAAAGCGATTATGAGATATTTTTAAAACTCCTCGCGCCGTTTGCGCCTTTGGCAACGGAAGAAATTTGGCGGGAATCGGGACGCAAAACCAGCATTCATTTTGAAAAGTGGCCGGAATACGAAGAAATAAAACTTGAGAAAAAAACTTTTCTTTTGATTGTTTCCGTGAACGGCAAGGTTAGGGATAAATTTGAAACTAATATCGGAATAGCCAGAGAAGAAGCGGAAAAATTGGCTTTAGCGCGTCCAAAAATTCAACAATTTTTAGCGGAAAAAACTCCTAAAAAAGTCATATTTGTTAAAGACAGGTTAATAAATTTTGTTATTTAAAAGTCTTATAAAATAAGAGTTTTTTGAAATTTGGCGAAAATTTGGGGATAATGTATTGACTTTTTTTTATAATCTGCTAACCTTCTTTATAGAACCTTAGTATATTGCCGCGTTATACAAGGTGAAACAAAGAGGAGCGGATTATTTTAAAAATTCCATTTCAGGAAAAGAAAGAGAGGTGAGAGAAGATATGAGAAAGAAAAAGAGAACGCAGCATACCCTTATTGTTGAGACCATTGAAATGTCAGACTAGGCCCCGGAGGCCCGCCAGGGACAAAAACTTTAGGTTTTTGTCCTAAGTATTGAAGATAATAATTTCCCCGAACAGCTGAAATTTAAGAATGGAGGAAAAAGGGCAATGCGCAAGGGGAACAAAACGGCGTATTTTGAGCCGCGAGCCGCTCCCACATAGAGCGGTAAAGCAAAGATTGTTCTTTAGATAAATCCTTTTTAAAGTAAAATTTGAAGTCAAATATGGGTGGCGGATGTCTTAATTTGCGGCGAAATGTCCAATGGGGATATGAACTACAATCAGCTTGGATTGAGACTCCGCCACCTCGCAATAAAGCCCTTATAACTATAAGGGCTTAAATTTTTTATACCCAGTAAGACTAAATCGAATATTTCTTGCTAAATCTCGCTATTGAGGTTCAACCTCCATAGTTTACAATTTTCCGCCTACGCTCTCCGAGCTACGGCGGACAAGCAAGT
>MHMS01000023.1:1182-40404 GCA_001821615.1 Candidatus Niyogibacteria bacterium RIFCSPLOWO2_12_FULL_41_13
CTACGGCGGACAAGCAAGTTTTTCTTCGGCGGCAAATTATAATTTTTCTTTGCATTGTGGACAATCGAAATCTAGTGGCCGTAAAGGATTTGCTTCGCTGTCGGTATTAATAATTGAATTTTCTAAATGCATGATGCCATGTAATTTACACTTTTTACATTCAAAAATCAATTCTTTTGAAGTATTCAGGGGTGTAATATTTATAGGTTTTATCATTTTATTATTTTTTCCCATAAATATTAGGGTTGTATGCTCTTGCCATTTGATCATATAAACTTGTAGCTTCTTTATCCAATCTTTCCCAAGAGCTAACTTCAGTTTGATACTGCTGTCGTGTATAAGTTCTATCCCCCAAAGTCTTTTTGTGCAGCTTTTCAATGATACCAATCAAACACACAATCGCTTCTATTATTTTTTTAGTGTAGCTTAAGCTTGTAGAAAGAAAGCTTTTATCATTTTCAGTAATAACATCCGCTGCAGCAAGACCGGTTCTTTTAAGTCTGCTCATTTCAACTATTAGGTGTGATTTTATATCCTGCAATTCTACTAATAAAGCTTGATAATCTATTTTTTCAAAAAGACCGGGAATCGGCAGAATTCTTCTGAGAGAAAATTTAAAAAGGTTTCTGTGCACATCCAAATATCTTGTTGTTACATTTTCTAACGAAATAGCTATGGATGATTTTAATTCCGGCTTTAGTGGTAAAAAATTATTCATATAAGATGCTGTTTATTGGCTATAATGTAAGGCGATTTATTTCTTGATCAAATTTATTAATTATCGTCTTTTTTATTTTTTTCCCCCAAACGAAACCGCCAATTCGTTTTTGCCCCGAAAATTGAATACAAATTGAAATTTTCTACGTGGTGCCTGGGGAGAGAATCGAACTCACGACCCTTTCTTTTTCAGAGAAATGCTCTACCACTGAGCTACCCAGGCGTTATAAAACTAGAAAATAGAATCTAGAATTTAGAATATAGAATCAGGACTTAGTTTTCAAGATGTATGTTAAAATTACGCCGGAAAATAAAGCGCCGGTTAAATCAAAAAATAAGTCGCTCATTGTGTCTATAAGTCCGGCTTGGGCGCGCCATCCGATTAAATTTTCTTTGATGAACGCGTAATCTAATCCGAACTCCATAAATTCCCACAAAACTCCAATTAGAGCTGCAAAACTTACGCCGGCGATTAAAAAAATAAATCTTGTACAGGCGGGTTTATCCAGTTTGCGCGAGTATTCAAAAAACCAAAAATAAAAAACAAAAACCCACGCTCCGCCGAAAAAATGTAAAACGCTGTCAAGATTTTGATATTTTAAATAATAAGAAAAAAAGAATAATTTTTTCGGCTTTCAGCATTTTTTACAATAACAAAGAGAACTCGGTTTTAGCTTCTAGCTTTATGAAAAATTGGAGTCCGCAGCCCCGGGTCTAAACCCAATATTACTCACTCCGTCCTCTTTACCGTCAAATATTTTCAACAGTAAAGAGGACGGAGATCGGCATTAGGACCCCTTCAATAAAACCTTTGATCTGGAAGCTTAAATACCGAGTTCCCATTTTATTATACCAAAAATAAAGTCAAATATAAATAGGTTTGAGTTATTTTTTTTGCCTTGTTAATATGTAAAAATCAAGAAGAATAAAAATAAATATGAGCGCGCGCAAATATCATCTTAAACAAGAAAGAACGGTCCTTTTGATAAAGCCGGACGGAGTTAAAAGAGGGCTTATCGGCGAAATTATTTCCAGAATTGAAAAAAGAGGGCTTAAAATCATCGCGCTTTCAATGATTAAGCCGGAAAGAAGGCAAATTAACGAGCATTATCCGAAAGATGCCGTTTGGATTAAGCGGCTCGGAGAAAAATCGCTTGCCACTTACGCGAAATACGGTCTTGAGCCGCTTAAAGAAATAGGGACTGATAATCCAATGAAAATCGGCAAGCGAGTAAGAGAATGGATTTTGGATTTTATGATTTCCGGCCCGCTCGTGAAAATCGTTGTGGAAGGCGTTCACTCCGTTGATATGGTCAGGAAATTGGTTGGAAATTCAATCCCGGCTCTTGCTGAAATGGGCACGATTAGGGGCGATTTTTCGGTTGATTCAACCGCTCTTGCCAATAAAAATAAAAGAGCGGTTCATAATCTTATTCACGCTTCTGAAACTCCGGAAGAAGCGAGGCACGAATTGGAATTTTGGTTTTCTCGCGAGGAAATTCACGACTATAAAAGGGCGGAGGAAGACACGATGTTTTGAAATTATAGTTTCTAAAACTATGTTAAACGACGAACCCAAGGAACAGCAAAACGACACTTCTTTGGACGCGGTTTTAAGGCCAAATTCCTGGGGCAATTATATCGGCCAGGAAACAATCAAGAAAAATTTGTCTATTTTGATTCGGGCCTCGCGGGAAAGAGAAGAGCCGGTGGAGCATCTTCTTTTTTACGGGCCCTCGGGGCTCGGTAAAACCACCCTCGCTTATTTAGTGGCGAAAGAAATGGGAGTGTCAATGAAAATCACTTCCGGTCCGGCGATTGAACGGGCCGGAGACCTGGCTTCCATTTTGACCAATTTGATGCCGGGCGAAATTCTTTTTATTGACGAGATTCATCGGCTCAATAAAATGATTGAAGAAATCCTTTATCCGGCGATGGAAAATCGCCAGCTGGACATTATCATCGGCAAGGGGCCCGGGGCGAGGTCCATTCAAATTGACCTTCCGCCTTTTTCTCTCATTGCCGCAACCACCAGAATTTCTCTTCTTTCTTCGCCTTTGAGGGCGCGTTTTTCCGGAGGAATCTTTAAGCTTGATTATTACATACCCGAAGAAATCAAAAAAATTATTTTGAATTCGGCGAAAATTTTAAAAATACCGGTGGACGAAGACGCGGCTTTATTTTTGGCCGAGCGAAGCAGATTTACGCCGAGGGTGGCAAATAGGCTTTTAAAAAGAGCCCGCGATTACGCTCAAATCCACCGCTATGAAAAAATCAATTTGGAGGTCGTCCAGAAAACCTTGGAACTTCTTCAGATTGACGAACACGGCCTGGAAGAACACGACAGAAAAATTCTTGAATCAATTGTTTTGAAGTTTAACGGCGGACCGGTGGGAGTGCAGACTTTGGCCGCGGCCGCCTCCGAAGAAATCGGGACGATTGAAGATGTCTATGAGCCGTATTTGTTGCGGCTCGGTTTTCTTGAAAAAACGCCAAGAGGGCGGAAAGCCACGGAAAAAGCGTTTGGATTATTCGGCAAAAAATTGCCCCAGCAAAAATTAGTTTGACGCAAAATGATTATCGCCGTTATCTTTAACACCCTGATTTTAATCGTCTACGCGAGCTTGGTTTTGGCGATTTTATATCATTACCGCAAATACAGCTTGCTCGGCGATCGCTATCGCTGGGTCGTCAATATCTTTTTGATGACAACGATAATTTTGTTTGTTTTGTCTTATTTGATAATTATCTTTTTTATAGATTGGGAGAGCTTGAAGCCGGAAAATTTAAGAGAGCAAAATTTCTTTCGTATTTTTTAGCATTTTTTCAAAGCCGAATTCTTCCATAATTTTTTTGTGAAGATTTAAACCAAATTCTTTTCTTAATTTTTCGTCATTTATTAAGTTTCCGAGCGCTTCAGCGATTGCCTCGGGATTTTTCGGTTCAACCAATAAGCCGGTTTTTCGGTCCTCAATAATTTCCGGAATTCCGCCGACTTTCGCGGCCACAACCGCTACCGCCGCCAAACCGGCCTCCAGCAAAACATAGGGGAGCCCTTCTTTTATTGAAGGAAGAACGAAAATATCAAACGCTTTGAGATAAGAAACGGCCTCGGGAATGAATTCATGAAGATAGACATTGCCGAATCCGTATTTTTTGACGGCTTTACGCATTAATTCTTTGTCCGGATTCTCGCCACTGCCGATTAAAACAACATCAATTTTTTTTTCTTTTATTTTGTCTAACGCTTCAAAAAGGTAAATTAATCCTTTGTTTTTCGTCCATTCGGCAATCGCGCCGATAACCAAAGGAGAAGTTTTGTTGAGAAGCTTTTTTTGAGCTTCGTCTCGGGAAAGAAAAGAAACGGGTTTAACGCCATTATGAATGACAATAAGTTTATCGGATGGAGCAATTTTATTTTCAACAGCCAAATTATAATCATTTTGAGAAACAACGATAATTTTGTCGTAAAACCAGCAGGTGATTTTAGTAAATAATTTTATGAGAAAAATTTGCCATCGTGGTCTGTTTTCAGCGAAAGCCCAGCCGTGAGCGGTGAAAAAACATTTGACATTTGACAATTGACGGTTGCCAATTTTATAAAACCAGAAGGCGAGACCGGTAACGCCGCCGGCTTTTGAGGAATTAACTTGAATGATATCGGGTTTAAATTCCCGCAAAACAGAAAGAATCTCAAAGAAAGAAAAAACATCGGAGAAAAAGGCGATGTTTCTTTGAAAATGCGGAATTTGGTAAAGTTTTATTTTTTCTTGTTCCAGTTTTTGCCAGAGCAGTTCTTTGCCGCCCATTGACATCGCGATTTCAAATTCTTCTTTCGGCAGATTCGTTGCCAAATCAAAAACATATTTTCCCGCCCCGGCCCAGACGGATTTGGTGATGATAAAGAGAAGGCGAGTTTTGTTCATTTATGCGGATACCGGGAATTGAACCCGGATCTTTTCCTTGGCAAGGAAATATTCTGCCGTTAAACCATATCCGCTTAATTTAAATATAAAAAATCAAACATCAAAAATCAAATTGGAAATTAGAAATTAGAAATTCTATAATAAGATATGTTTTCCTGGCGGGTAAAAAAACAGCTTTTTTATTTCGGCATTTTCGCGGCGATTGTTTTTATTGTTGTTTTCGGTTTGATTTCATTGCTTCGGTCCTCTCCAACCTGTTTTGACAAAAAGCAAAATCAGGGCGAACAAGGGATTGATTGCGGCGGGCCGTGCCAATCCTGCGTTTTTAGCGCGAAAGAGCCGATTGTTTTGTGGTCCCGGCTTTTTGAAACCGCTCAAAAGGGATTTTACGACGCCGCCGCCCTGATTGAAAATCCCAATCCAAATTTTAAAATTTCGTCTTTTAAATATCGTTTTAAGCTTTACGACGAGCAAAACATTTTGGTCGCGCTCAAAGAGGGAGAAAATTTTTTATCCTCCGGCGACAAGTTGCTGATTCTTGAAAGGGGATTGCGAGCGGGCGAAAGAACGCCTAAGCGCGCCGGCTTTGAAATAATTTCAAAAATTTTTGAATCGGGCCAAAAACAAGAAATCCCCGTTAAAATCATTGACAAAAAATTTTCAAAACAATTGTTTCCGGAGGTGAAAATAATTTTGGAAAATACGAGTCTTTTCCCGGTTGAAAACATCGCGCTTCAAATCGCTTTGCTTGACGAAAGCGGCAATGTTTATCAGGTTCACAAAACAAAAATTGACAAAATAGAGGGCGAGGCGCGAAAATCCGTTGTTTTAACCTGGCCGTTTGATTTTAAAGAGCCGCAGAACATTGAAGTTTATTTCCAGCAAATTCCCCGGATATGAATTATTTTTTGAGGATAATCCGGGAAACAGACTGGTTTTTATTTTTTTTCATCGCGCCTCTTTTGGTTCTCGGCTTGCTGATAATTAAATCTTTCGGCTTCGGGGCGGATTATTTTTTCCCGCGCCAGTTGGTTTGGATTTTCATTTCAATTTTTGTTTTTTTCGTTTTTTCGCGGATTGATTGGCGAATTTTTAAAAACAGTCTTTTAATCTCCGTTATTTATTTATTCGGCGTTTTAAGTTTGGCCTTGCTTTTGCTCTCGGGCGGAGGAGGGAAAATAGAAAGCTGGTTTAGATTTTATTCTTTTTCAATTCAGCCGTCCGAACCGATGAAAATAATTTTAATTCTGATTTTGGCGCAATACTTTTCAAAACGCCACATAGAAATTTCTCATTTCAAGCACATTATTGTTTCCGGCATTTACGCTCTTCTACCGATATCTTTGGTTTTTTTTCAGCCGGACCTGGGTTCCGCGATTATTTTCGTTTTAATCTGGTTCGGGCTTATTCTTTCTTCGGAAATTTCAAAAAAACATCTGCTTTTGCTGTTTTTGGTTTTTATTCTGGTTGCCGGTTTGGGCTGGTCGTTCCTGCTCGCTCCTTACCAGAAAGCGAGGATTTTTTCATTTTTAGACCCTTATTTTGACCCGATGGGCAGAAGTTACCAAGCGTATCAATCAATGCTCGCTGTGGGCTCCGGAGGGCTTTGGGGCAAGGGAATTGGACAAGGCGTCCAGACAAGATTGGAGTTTTTGCCTGAATACCAGACTGATTTTATGTTTGCCGCGCTTTCCGAAGAATTAGGGCTGGTCGGCGTTTTTTTTGTTTTGCTTCTTTTTATATTGATTATTTGGGAAATCTTATCTTTGGCGAGAACGGGAGAGAGCAATTTTGAGCGGTTTTTCGCCTTGGGATTTTGCTTTTTTTTAATGGGGCACATTTTCATCCATATCGGGTCAAACATCGGCCTTTTTCCAATCACCGGCCTTCCTCTGCCGTTTTTAAGCTACGGCGGGTCGCACTTGGTTTCTGTTTTTGCCGGTCTGGGAATCTGGCAGGGAATGAGAAGATACAGCTTACACTAAATTTCTAATTTCTAATGTCTAATCAAATCTCAATAATAAATGACCAATGACCAAAAATCAAACATTAGACATTTAAGGCATTGGATATTGATTAGAAATTAGGTCAATTAGGTATTAGAAATTTTATTTATACGGTGAATTCTCGGAGATAATTTTTTTCTTCCGGTTCGTTGTCAAAATTCGCGAGGTCGTGGTCAAGCGGCGCGAAACTTTTGATGGCGAGTTGCGTTTCCATCAGAAGAGGACCTTCAATCGTTTCTCCGGCGTTGGTTATTTTCTGAAGGAAGCCCTGCAGTTCTTCTTCCGAGAAAAAATCAAAAGAAACGCGGCCTCCTTCTTCGCCCCTTCTTTCAATGCTTACTCTCGCTCCTAAAACCTGCTTTAATTTTTCTTCAATTGATTTGACATAAGGGTCAATCTTGAATTCCTTTTTTCTTGCCCGATGGGAAGCGAGCCGGCGGCTGATAGATTCCGCTTCGCGGACGGACATCGGCCTCACAAGCATTGAATTGAAAAGATTTTCCTGCTCCAAGGGCTGGTCGGAAAGCATTAAGAGCGGCCTCGTGTGCCCTTCGTTTATTTTTTCCTCGGCAAGGGCGATTTGGATTTTTTCCGGAAGGTCTAAAATCCGCAGGCTGTTTGAAACATACGGCCTGCTTTTGCTGATTTTTTTCGCGAGGGAATCCAAAGTGTAGGAAAATTTTTCAAGAAGTTCTTTAAACGCTTTCGCCCTTTCAACGGGGTTTAAGTCTTCCCGTTGGATGTTTTCAACCAGGGCAAGTTCAAGTTTTATTTTGTCGGCCGGTTCGTCGCGGATGATTATTGGGACCTGTTTTAATCCGACGAGCTTGGCGGCTCTAAGTCGCCTTTCGCCGGCGATAAGCTCGTATTCAACAATCGTTCCGGATTCAATTTCTTTTTCTTGACGAACAACCACTAATGGCTGTAAAATGCCGTATTGTTTGATTGAATCGGCCAGTTCCTTAAGCTTGTTTTCGTCAAATTCTTTTCTTGGCTGGAAGGGGTTGGCTTTGATGTTTTCGGTTTCAACCCAGAAAATTGTTTGCTCTTTTTGCTGGACTTGCGGATGTCGCATATTTTATTTAAAAATAGAATAGCAAAAATTTTGCGGTTTGGCAATGATAATTTTGCCCGAGTGGCGGAACTGGGATACGCGTACGACTCAAAATCGTATGACCGCAAGGTCTTGTGGGTTCAACTCCCACCTCGGGCATAATTTTAATGAGAAAATGCGAAGTAATGCAGTATTTTCGAATATAAAATTAGCCCAAGGGGTGGGAGTTGAAAGTCGCAGGCGAGCGTGAGCGAGCCGAGACGGGGTCGCGAGTACTTAGTAAATTTCAAGCGAAGCGAAGAAATTTGCTTAGTAACTCGTGACCAACTCCCACCTCGGGCATTTGACATATTTTTTTGATTGGTCTGCCGAGTTAAAAACCCTATAATCCTTGTTTTTATGGGGATTTTTTAATTATTTGTTTTTAGGGCTTGACAACTGCGATTTTTTGATATAAAATATAAATGGATAATTTTAGGGAGGCTCTTTATTTTTTAGGCTTTTAAACCAAGGGAGGGCAAGATGATTGCCAAAGAGATTGCTGTAAAAAGAACGCTAGAAATAATATTTGAAGACGACAAGGAGCAGTTTGAACTCTTTAAGTTCTCGCTGTTTTCAGAATTTGGAGAAATTCTTCCGTTGAAGATTGTATTGCCATCAACAGAAGAATATGCGGTTTTCCCGTTCAGGAGAGTTAATAGGGGCGGTAAAAAAGATTTTGATTTTAAGTTGTTGCCGACATTAGATGGCGCTGTAAAAACAACTATTCCGTTGCGAGTCGCAAATGGAATAGTTTATGCGCTCTATCCAGAGAATGCCCTTAACTTTATTGTAATCTCTTCTGATGGCGCATTGAGAATTTATCAATACAGCGTTATTGGAAGATGGGATGGGCTGTTCTTTGTAAAGCAATTGCTTTTTGAAGGTATGATGAATGGCAATGGCGTTCATTGTCCCGAAAAACCATGGATGAGTTTTAAACCATGGGGGCAATTGTTGGAAGAAAATGTCGTCAAAGAAGTTCTTATCAAGCAAGGATTCTCGTCAAGGTTTAATGGTGAAGAAAAAATTTCTTTCATCACTGACTCAAAGAAGAAAGAAGCTTTTGTTATCTGGTATAATGTAGCCATGGGAATTGGTTATGGAATATTGCCAGATGATAAAATTGCCGTGATTCATTGGAGACAATTGCCGCAAAACCAGTTATTTTTGTCCCCGGGCAGTTTAATCAGTTTTCAATCCGAGTTTTATGACAAGGACGGAAGATTACAATTGCTTGGTGTTAAACTCCTTTAACCTTTTAGGGGGCTGTTTAAAAACAGCCCCCATAATGTTTAAGAATATTTTTTTAAAAAAATATTAAATTGATTTAGAAATGTTTTATAAAAAAATTATCATCCCGACCCAACCTCACCCAGATACTATTGTGGCAATTTTTTTATTGAAAAAATTCGGCGAAGAAAAATTTCCCGGCATTAAAGAAGCCCAAATTGAAATTAAATCGGTAATTACCCAAAAAGAAACCGAAGAGAATTTAGCGAAACAAGGGATTCTTATTTTAGATTTGGGCGGGGGCAAATTTGACCATCACAACAAAAAAAATCAGACGCTTTCGGATTTGGTAGCCGATGATTTGGAAATCAAAGACGACCCAGCTCTCACTAAATTACTGCAATACGCAAGGCGCGATGATATTTTCGGCAAAGGCATTATTTCAACCGATTTGTTGGACAGAGCGTTTGGCCTCTCGGCTTTGATAGCCAATCTCAACAAATCTTTAATTGGCAATCCCAATCGCGTAGTTGATATAATTTTGCCCATTTTAACGGCCCATTACAATGAAGAAGAAAGAAGAACAAAATTATTACCCAGAGAATTGGAAAAAAAAATAAAATCAGAAGAAGTTTTGATTTTTGAAATAAAATCAGACGAAAAAAAAATAAAAATAATAATGATAAAATCAGATAATCCAAGCATGGCTGGTTACTTAAAATCTCAAATTGGCGGGAAATTTGATATTGTTGTCCAATGCCTTTCAAGCGGCCATATAAATATTCTTACACGGCCGACCAAAAGAATTAACTTAAAAGGACTTGCCGCGGCAATAAGATTGAAAGAGGCGGAATTTTCCGGAATTAACCTTGAAATTAACGCTAATGAATTAATGAAATACGGTCGGCTGAATGAAGCGCCTCAATGGTATTATGACCCGGCGACTAATTCTTTATTGAACGGAGGATTAAATCCTCAAGGCATTGAATCAACAAAAATAAAATGGGAAGATTTTTCTAATATTTTAAAAATCGCTTTTTCTAAGAATTTTTTAGAAAAATTATTTCACTAAATTCGGCGGAGCTTTGCCTTCCAAAGCCGCGATGATGTTTTCCGCCGCAAGTTTATAACGTTTATTGATTTAGTTTAGATTATTTTTTAAGATAAAATCAATGGATGAAGAAAAACTGCGAAAATTAAAAGAATATTTTGAAGGCCGTAAAGATATTGTTATGGCTTTTATCTTCGGTTCTTATGCCAAAGAAAAACAAATTTCTGTTTCCGATGTTGACATTGCGATTTATTTTAAACCGGCAGGCAGAGAATTAGAATGGGAAATTAAGAAGGAATACGAGAATGAAAACGCTATCTGGCTTGAAATTGAAAAAATAATAGGCAGGGACACGGATTTGGTTATCCTAAACCGCGCTTCTTCCTGTTTAGCGTTTGAAATTTTGCGAACCGGTGTTCCAATACTGATTAAAGACAAAAATCTTTATTGGCGGTTTTTGCTGACCGTAAGCATGGCGGCAGAGGATTTTCGGCAAATAATAAAAGATTGGTGGCAAATCAGAGAAAGGTCAAAATCGTTAAGCAAAGAGGACGAAAGACGGCTGATGAAAATAGTTGATTTTTTGGAAAGAGAAATTCTGGAAATAAATAAATTTCAAAAAATTACTCAAAAAGAATACGAAGGAGATTCGGACAGAAGAAGAAATCTTGAAAGATGGGTTGAGACGATTGTCAATGCTTCAATCGACGCCGCGAAAATAATTTTAGCTTCGGAAAAAGAGCCGCTTCCGGAAACATACGCCGATATTTTATCTTCATTCAAACGATTTGACGACTTTCCGGAAAACACGGCAAAAATTTTGGGAGAATTCGCCAAACTTAGAAATGTTTTAGCCCATGAATATCTTGATTTGAGATTTGCAAAGATAAGAAAATTTTTGGATATTGCCGAGAAAGTTTACGGCGAATTTATAAATTTTGTTAAAAATAAACTTAAAATTTAAGATATCAAATTCGGCGGAGTTTTTCCTTCCAAAGCCGCGATGATGTTTTCCGCCGCAAGTTCGCTCATTTTTGCCCTTGTTTTTTCCGTTGCCGAAGCGATGTGAGGAGTTAAAATTACATTGTCTAATTCAGCGAGCCCCGGCGTTAAATTCGGTTCGTTTTCAAAAACATCCAAAGCCGCGGACCTTATCCATCCTTCTTTTAATGCCCTTACAAGCGCCTGCTCGTTAATAATAGGCCCTCGCGATGTATTTATTAAATAAGAAGTCGGCTTCATTATTTTTAATTTTTCTTCGTTGATTAAGTGATGAGTGGCTGGGAGGAGCGGTATATGAAGGGTTACATAATTGGCTTCTTTCAGCAAATCTTCCAAATTTTCTTTGTATTGCGCGCCGATTTCTTTTTCAAAAGATTCATTTCGGCGAATATCATGATAAATGATTTTTGCTTTGTATCCTTTGGCAAGAATCTCCGCCACCCGTTCTCCAATTCGGCCAAGTCCGACAATTCCTATTGTTTTTTCGGCGATATCGTTGCCCAGCATTAACATCGGCGCCCAGCCTTGATAATTTCCCTGCCGCGTGAATTTATCGGCTTCAACTATGCGTCGCGATATCGCGAGCATTAAGGCAATGGTATGTTCGGCAACGCTTTCCGTCAAGACTTCGGGGGTGTTGGTTATCATTATCTTTTTTTCTTTTGCCGATTTAATGTCAATGTTGTCAAACCCAACCGCCATATTGGCAAAAATTTTAATTTGCGTTCCGGCGGCTTCAATTACATCTTTATCAATTTTATCCGTGAGTAAACAAAGAACAGCGTCGTAATTTTTGTCTTTTAAACTATCAATAAGCTCGTCTTTGGATAAAATTTTATCTTCCGGATTGATAACAATCTCGTATCCTTTTTCTCTCAATTTATTTATTCCTCGCTCCGGAATTTTTCTCGTGATAAAAATTTTTGGCATAAATTATCGCATAATTCCTTTTATTATATTTTATCTTCGCTTCCGAATAATTTTATTTTTTCCGCGACTTTTTCTTTCATCGCTTCAATGGTCTGCGGCAATATTTTATAGGGCGTTGTTTCTTCCGGATTTTCGGCCAAAACCCTGCGCAAAGTTTCGGCGTAAACAACTCTGATTTCCGTGTTGATGTGAATGTTTGAAATTCCCGCCTCAATCGCTTTTTTTATTTGTTCGTCCGGTATTCCCGAGCCGCCGTGCAAAACTAGAGCGACATTTTCCGGCAAAATTTTCCGCAAAGCTTTTATTCTTTCAATGTCCAGCTTTGGCTCATTTGCCGAAATTCCGTGAATATTGCCGACAACCGGCGCAAAGCGGTCAATTCCTGTTTTTTCAACGAATTCAAGGGCTTTTTCAGGCTTGGTCAAGTCTTCTTCTTTTATTTCAATGATTTCCTTCTGGATTCGCGACTCGCCGCGAAGATAGCCCAGTTCTCCTTCAACGCTAATTTGACATTTGACATCTGACGTTTGACATTTGACCTTTGCATACTTCACTACTTCTTTTGTTCCTTTTATATTTTCTTCAAAGGAAAGCTTTGACAAATCAATATGAACGGAGTCAAAACCCGCGTCAATCGCTTTTTTTGCCGATTCAACTGATTTGGAATGGTCGGCGTTCAAAAAGAGCGGCAAGCCGGTTTCTTCGCGAAAAGATTTTATCAAAGCGACTATTTGCTTTAATCCCAAGTATTCTCTCTCGCCTTCGGAAACGCCGAGCATTAACGGCGAATTTAATTCTTTTGCCGCCAAAATTATCGCTTTTATTTGTTCAAAACTCGCGACATTAAAATGTCCCAAAGACCATTTTTCTTTTAACGCTTTTTTAAGAAAATTATTTAAAATCATTTTTTGAGATTACGCTTTAAAAACGATAAATTTGTATCCGACAAAATTCCAGACGAGCTGAAAGACCGCGCCGACAACAGCGCCGACATTTGCCCATACTTGAGGCGAAGCGCCGAATTGCGGGCTGATGACATTGACAATCAGCGAAGCGACGCCGACATTGACGAAAATCGCCCCAATGCTGATTAAGAAATAGCGATAATATTCTTTTGTTTGAAAAGAAAACAGCTCTTTTAACGAGATTTTTTTTTCGTCTTTTTTTCCGCCAAATGACCAATATTGGTTCCAGAAATAACTGTTTATATTGGCAACAAGAAAACTTCCCGCCTTGAAAACCGAGAACCAAAAGCCAAAAGCGATTCCCGTCGCGGCCATCAGAAAATTTAGAATGACAAAATCAATGCTGGTGTTTAAAAATCCGGTGATTGAAAATTTGGCAAGCTGGTAAAACCAAGGGAGATACCTGCCGATGTATTTTGAAACGATAATCGCGGCGAGCCATAAAATAGGCAAAATCGCCAAAAAGTAAATCGGGTTTGCGGGAAAAGAATAATTCAAGCTTTTTAAAATGACAATAACGAACAAAGCCGTGAAAAAACCGGCAATAATTGAAAGAATGTAATCGCGGTTCATTGCGCGTAGTATAAAATATTTTTTCTTTAATTAGAATTTTTTTCCGCAAAGTTATCCACAGTTGATTGGCTCGCGGCAAAGTTTTAAAATTTATAAGAGAAATAAAAAAGGAGTTTGGTCGGACTCTTGTTCTCAAATTAATTTTCTTAAAAAAAATGGCTAAGAAAAAAGCGAAGAAAGCAGGAAAAAAGAGAAGATAAAACAAGCCCCGCCAATAAAACGGCGGGGTTTGATTTTTAGTTGAAAATTGATACATTGAAAGCAATGGACACATTGGCTAAATTATTCGGTTCGGATTTAAAAATCAAGCTTTTGCGGCTTTTTTTAAACAAGCCGGACGAGGTGTTTATTTTGCCTGAAATCGCAAAGCTTCTTAGCGCGAATCCCGCAGGTTTGAAAAAACAGATAAAAGAACTTTTAGCTTTGAATTTCATCAAGCCGGATTTAAAAGAACTGATTATTGGATTTAAAAATAAAAAACAGAAGAAGACGAAAATAAAAGGATTCCGGCTTAATAAATTTTTTCCGTTTTATTGGCCGTTGAAAAATTTGATTTTAGACACGCCGGCTGTTTCCCGCGAAATTATCGTCCGGAAATTAAAAGCGGGGGGAAAATTAAGTTTGGTGATTTTGGCCGGAAGTTTCGTCCAAGACGGCAAATCAAAACTTGACTTGCTTGTTGTCGGCGACCGATTAAGCCGGGCAAAAATCGAGAAAGCGGTAAAATCAATTGAGTCTTCCATCGCGAGAGAATTGAATTACAGCGTTATGCCGACCGATGAATTCAAATACCGCCGCAATATGCGCGACCGGTTTTTATACGATATTTTAGAATCTCCTCACGAGAAAATTTTGGATAAATTGGAGATATAGAGTGAGGGGTGATTAGCCCCTCACCTAGAAAACTTTAATTATGTTCTATGTGTATATTCTTAAAAGTAAAAAAGATGGTAGTATTTACATAGGTTATACAAGTAATTTAATAAGACGTTTTGAAGAACATAATAATTTAAAAAACAAATCAACAAGATATAAAGCGCCTTTTGAGCTTATTTACTACGAAGCATACAAGTCAAATGCTGATGCAAGATACCGGGAAACTAATTTAAAGAGATTTGCCCAAGCTTATTCACAATTAAAAAATAGAATCAGAAATAGTTTAATTTAAAAGTTTTCTGGGTGAGGGGTGATTAGCTCAGTGGCAGAGCATTATCTTCACACGATAGGGGCCGCAGGTTCAATCCCTGCATCACCCATTTAGAAATTATGGCAACTTTATCAAACAAAGCGTGGATTTTCATAATTATTTTTGTTTTAGCGTTTGGATTTGTCATTGGTTATTCTTTTGGGAAATCAGTCGGATTTAACGCCAACCAAGAACTGTTAAAAAGCGAAGTAAATAAAGCCCAACAGGGAATTTTAGACCTTCAGAAAAAATTGGAAAATTTCAAATTTTGATTAATTATATGCCCAGTAAGACAAAATCGAATGCTAAATCTGGTTTCTTGCGCGGTATAAACATGTTTTATTGCAAAATTAAAATTAAACATAATAATAGTCGGATGTCCGCTTGCGGATTTAGCAAGAAATATTCGATTTAGTCTTACTGGGTATGCTGGATATAAAATTTATTCGCCAAAACTCGGAATTAGTCAGAGAAGCAATTAGGAAAAAATATATTGATTTGGATTTAAACCGGCTTTTAGATGTGGACGAAAAAAGATTAGAGTTGCTCAAAGAAATTGAAGGATTAAGAGCAAAGCAAAATAAACTTGCCGGAGAAATCGCCGGATTGAAAGGAGAAGAAAGAGACGCAAAAATCGGCGAATCAAAAAACATAAAAAAGAATCTTCAAGAAAAAGAAGGCGAATATAAAAAAATTGAAGAGGAATTCAACGGCTTAATGCTTAAAGTTCCCAACATTCCCGATCCGTCCGTTCCGGAAGGCAAAGACGAATCTTTTAATCAGGAAATCAGAAAATGGGGAGAGAAGCCGACTTTTGATTTTCCGGCAAAAGATTATTTAAACATAATGGAGCAAAACGGATGGCTTGATTTGGAGCGGGGGGTGAAAGTTTCCGGTTTCCGCGGTTATTTTTTAAAAGGAAAAGCGGCCCTGCTTTCAATGGCGATTTGGAAATTTGTTGTGGACGAACTTGTCAAAAAAGGATTTGAGCCGGTGTTGGCGCCGTCCCTCGCAAGAAAAGAAAATTTTGTAGGCACCGGCTGGCTTCCGTCGGGAGAAAAAGAAATTTATCAAATGGACGATATGGGCCTTGTCGGAACTTCAGAAGTTTCAATGATGGGCTATCATAAAGACGAAATCTTAAAAGAAGAAGAATTACCCAAAAAATATGTCGCTTTTTCTCCTTGTTTCAGAAAAGAAGCGGGCGCGTACGGCAAAGATACCAAAGGAATTTTGCGGGTTCACGAGTTTTATAAAGTTGAACAGGTAATTTTGTGCAAGGCCGACCATCAGGAATCCGTGAAATGGCATGAAGAACTTACGAAAAACGCCGAAGAATTAAATCAAAAATTAGGCCTTCATTACAGGGCGGTAATTTGTTCCACCGGCGAGACCGGCTTGGGTCAGGTTAAAAAATACGACATTGAAACCTGGATTCCTTCGGAAAACAAATATCGCGAAACCCATTCTTCCTCTTATTTCCACGATTTTCAGACAAGACGATTAAATATCCGGTATCGCGCCAAAGACGGCGAGCTTTATTTCGCGCATTCTTTAAACAACACCGCCATCGCCACGCCGAGAATTTTAATCGCCATCATTGAACAGCGTCAGCAAAAAGACGGAACTTTCAAACTTCCCGAAATTTTGGAAAAGTATTTATGAGTTTAATTAAAAATTTGAGAACATGGGTTGAAATTGACAAGCGGGCTTTAATTCATAATCTCAAAACTTTCCAAAAAATAATTGGGCGAGAGACCGAATTAATGGCGGTTGTAAAAGCCAACGCTTATGGTCACGGAATTAATGTTGTTGGAAGTATCCTAAAAAGCTACAAGCTAAAAGCTAAAAGCTGTTTATGGTTTGGGGTTGATTCAATAGACGAAGCGATAGCGCTTCGCAAGGCCGGCGTTAAAAATAAAATTCTGATTTTGGGCTGGATTCCGGAAAACCGGCTTGAAGAAACCATAAAATACAATTTAAGTTTTTCTCTTTATAATTCGGAAATTCCGGAAAAATTCGCCGACAAGCGGTTTAAAGTTCATTTAAAAATAGAAACCGGAACGAATCGGCAGGGGATTTTGATTGACGATTTGAATAGATTTGCCAAGCTCCTCGCTGATTCAAATTTTAAAATTGAGGGATTATACAGCCATTTGGCTGACAGCGAAAATCCAGATTCCAATTTTTGGATTTCGCAAGTCCAAAATCTGGAAAAAGCCCGGAAAATTTTAGCTTATAATTTTATTTTTCCGCGATATGTTCACCTTGCTTCTACCGCCGCTTGTCTTCTTTATCCCGAAACTCATTTTAACTTGGCAAGAGTCGGTCTCGGTTTATATGGTTTATACCCTGCAAAAAACCTAAAAGCCAACAGCTATAAGCTAAAAGCTGAATTAAAACCTGTTTTAACTTGGAAAACAAGAATCGCGCAAATCAAAAATATTAAAAAAGGCGGCGCCATCGGCTATGGCAAAACCTATAAAGCGAAAAAAGATTTAAAAATCGCGATTTTGCCGGTTGGTTATTACGACGGTTATGACAGAGGGCTTTCCAATCGCGGCGAAGTTCTGATTAAAAGCAAACGGCTGAAAATTTTAGGCAGAGTTTGCATGAATATGATTATGGTGGATGTTACGGAAACGCAAAGCGCAAATCGCAAAGCGCAAAATATTAGAGTTGGGGATGAAGTTATTCTTCTCGGCGGAAAGGGAAAAAACAGAATTTCAGCTGAAGAAATGGCGAAAAAATTGGATACGATTAATTACGAAATCATTACCAGAATCAATCCTTTAATCGCGAGGATTGTGATATGAAGGAGGATATTTTAATTTCATCAAAGCGTTTAAAAAGAGAACGGACAATCCGCCGTTATTTGAAAATTTTGGCCATTCCGTTTTTATCGGCCCTTTTTTTGTTTGTTTTGGCGAATTTATCGTGGTTCCGAATTCAGGACATTGAAATCAACGGAGGGGAAGAAAACAAAAAAGCCGTGAGAGACTTAATAAAAGAAAATTTAAGCAAAAGAATTTTTTTGTTTTTCCCGGCTGATAATATTTTTTTGGTTAACAAAGATAATTTAATCCGGGAAATTAAAAATAAATTTCCGGAGATTGAGAACGCAACCGCAATAACTGATTTTTTCAGCCGCAAAATAAAGGTTGATGTTAATAACCGCCAAATTTTCGCTTTTACTTGCAGGGAGGAAAAGTGTTTTTATTTGGACGAAAAAGGAGTCCTTTTCAGGCAATCGCCGATTGTGTCGGGCGGGATTCTTTTGGAAGTTGTCGCGAGCTCAACCGAGGCATTTCGCGATTTTCATAAAATTTCTTTTCTTGCCCGAAAAATTGAAGAAAATTTGAAAGAAGAAAGATTAAGCAAGATTATTCTGAAAGACGAAAACTCGTTTGAGTTGGTTTTTGCCTCCGGCTTTAAAATAATTTCCGGCTTGGAAACAACTCCGGAGAAAATTTTGAGAAACCTGAACATTGTTTTGCAGAACATCAAAGACAGAAAAAATCTGGAGTATATTGACTTGCGACTAGGCAATAAAGCGTATTACAAATTCAGATAGCGCCTATTTTTTTATTGAGCCGATAAGAATCAAAAAGTCTTTCAAAATAAAACTTATCCAATTCCACAAAAAAGACAGATTTTCTTTTAAGGCCGGGTTTTCCGTCAGTTTGGAAAGCGAAACCCCAAGCAGGCTCATGATGACGATAATAAGCAGGAAAATAACAATGAGCTGAAAAAATCCTTTATTCATGGAATTTATTTTATCGCAAAAATTGACATAAAGCAAATTTTTTTTTAAATTAAAGTTTATGACCATAAATATAGCTGTTTTCAGTTTAATTGTCGGCGTTATTTCAATATTATTCGCGATTTTTTGGCTGGTTAAAATCAGGAAAAGCCCTTCGGGAACAAAAGAAATGCTTGAAATCAATCAGGCGGTTGATATCGGCTCCCGGGCTTACTTAAAAAGGCAATATCAGGTTATCGGTTTGGTTGGATTCATTATTTTTTTTATTTTGTTTTTCGCCTTAGGGAAGATTCTGGCTTTGGGATTTTTAATCGGCGCTCTGGGTTCGGCCATTGCCGGCTATTTTGGAATGCTAAATTCAGTCAAAACGAGCGTCAGGACGGCTGAAGCGGCAAAGACAAGCTTAAGTCAAGCTTTCAAGCTCGCTTTTTACGGTGGCGGAGTAACCGGATTTTTGGTAATGGGGCTCGGTTTAATCGCGGTTTCCGGATTTTTTCTTCTTACCGGAAACATTGAATCGCTCATAGGGTTGGGATTCGGCGGCTCGCTTATTTCTGTTTTTGCCCGGCTCGGCGGAGGAATTTACACCAAAGCGGCCGATGTCGGAGCGGATTTAGTCGGCAAAATTGAAAAAAATATTCCCGAAGACGACCCGAGAAATCCCGGGGTCATCGCCGACAATGTCGGCGACAATGTCGGAGACTGCGCCGGAATGGCCGCGGACTTGTTTGAAACTTATGTCGTTACTCTTATCGGCGCGATGCTGGTCGGCCATTTGTTTTTTGAAAGTGAGCCGATTTTTGTTTTTCTTCCTCTTTTATTGGCCGGTTTAGCCGGACTCGCTTCAATCATCGGAAGTTTTTTCGCCAGAATCGGCGAAGATTCTTCAAAAATAATGAGAGGATTGTATTATTCGCTTTTCGCGTCTTCGGCGATTTCTTTAATCCTGTTTTATTTCGCGCTCAAGTTTCTTGCGATTGAAAACTGGTTTAATTTGTTCCTGGCTTCTTTGGTCGGAATTTCAATCGCTCTTCTGATGGTTTTTATCACCGATTATTTCACTTCCAAAAATTTTTGGCCGGTGAGAATGATAGCGCGCTCCAGCGAGCAGGGTCATGCGACGAATATTATCGCCGGGCTTTCCATTTCAATGCTCGCGACTATTTTTCCGATTATTCTGATTAGCTTGGGAATTGTCGCGAGTTTTTCGCTTTTCGGATTGTACGGCGTGGCGACCAGCGCGGTGGCGATGCTTTCAATGGCCGGGCTGATAATCACTTTGGACGCTTTCGGCCCGATTACCGACAACGCCGGAGGCATCAGCGAAATGGCTCATTTGTCGGAAGAAACGAGAAAAAGAACCGACGCTTTGGACAGCGTTGGCAATACGACAAAAGCCGTTACCAAGGGATACGCCATTGCTTCGGCCGGACTCGCGGCTTTGGTGCTTTTCGGCGATTACGCCGTTTCTTTGGAAAAATTGGGAGGCAAAAAGATTTTATTTGAACTTAACGACCCTTTGGTTTTAATCGGTTTGTTTTTCGGCGCGATGTTGCCTTATATTTTCGGCTCGCTCGCAATGCTTTCGGTTTCAAGAACCGCGGGCAAGATAGTTGAAGAAATAAGAAGGCAATTTCGGGAAATCAAGGGTTTGATGGAAGGAACAGCCAAGCCGGATTACAGCCGAACAGTTGACATCGCCACCAAGGCCGCTTTAAGAGAAATGATTTTGCCTTCCTTGCTTCCGATTTTAATTACGATCGTTGCCGCTTTTGTTTTCGGACCCAAGACTTTGGGCGGGATATTAATCGGCGTCATTATTTCGGGTTTGTTTTTGGCGATTTCAATGACAACAGGAGGAGGCGCTTGGGACAACGCCAAAAAATACATTGAAGACGGAAATCACGGCGGCAAAGGCTTGTTTGCCCATCAGGCGGCAGTTACCGGCGACACTGTCGGCGACCCTTACAAAGACACCGCCGGTCCGGCCATCAACCCTTTGATTAAAGTAATCAACGTCATTGCTTTATTAATCGTCGGATTTTTGGTCTAAAATGAAAACTGAAGTTCAAAAACTTCCTCAATCTTTGGTTGAAATTAAAGGCGAAATTTCGGCTGAAGAATTTGAGGCATATATTGAAAAAGCGATTGAAGAATACAATCAAGAAGCGGAAATCCCGGGTTTTCGGCGCGGTTTAACGCCCGAGAAAATCCTTTTGGAAAAAATAGGAGAGGATAAAGTTTTGGAAAAAGCGGCGACAAGCGCTTTCCGGAATTTTTATCCTAAAATTATTGAAGAAAACAAAATTGAAGCCATCGGCGGGCCGGAATTCCGGATTTTGAAATTAGCCAGAAAAAATCCCCTTGAATTTAAAATTATCGTTTCCGTTTTGCCGGAGGTTGAGCTTCCGGATTACAAAAAAATTTCAAGAGAGGAGTTTGGCGCAAAAGTGGAAATCGCGATTGATAATAAGGAAATTGACGAAAAACTTGAGCAATTAAAAAAAATCGTGGAATCAAAAAATAACACTAAGGAGGAATTAAACGATGAATTCGCGAAAAAAGTCGGCAATTTTCAAAACCTTGAAGAGTTGAGAAAAATAACGGCTCAAAATTTGGAATTTGAAAAGAAAAGAAAAACGCAAGACAAAAAAAGAATAGAGGTTTTGAAAAAAATCTCGGAACAGGCGGAAATTGACATTCCGTTGATTTTGATTGAGGCCGAGAAAGAAAAAATGCTCGGAGAATTGAAAAAAAGCGTTTCCGAAACAGGGTTTAAATGGGACGATTACCTTTCACAAATCAAAAAAAGTGAACAAGAGCTTTTAAAATCTTTTGATGGCGAAGCGCGCCAAAGGGTGAATTTCGGCTTGATTTTAAGAGAGATTGCAGAACAAGAAAAGATTGAGGTTAACGAGGAAGAAGTTGAAAAGTTGAGCGAAAGCTACGCGAAAATTTATTCAAGAGACAAAATAAGCCGGGATTATATTTACGGTCTGCTTAAAAACGAAAAAACTTTCGCTTTTCTTGAAAATTTAAATTAAATCGTTTAAAATAAAAAATGGACGAAGAATATGAAGAAGAACATTTTATGAGTTATCTTATTCCAACGGTTATAGAAAAATCTCCTTTTGGCGAGCGCGCCTACGATATTTATTCCCGTCTTTTAAAAGACAGAATAGTGTTTCTTTCCGGCCCGATTTCCGACCCCTTGGCGAATATCGTTATCGCCCAGCTTTTATTTTTGCAGTCGCAGGACCCAAAAAAAGACATCCAGCTTTATGTAAATTCGCCGGGAGGAGTGGTTTCTTCGTTCTTGGCGATTTACGACACCATTCAGCACATTAAGCCCGATGTTTCCACCATTTGCGTCGGCATCGCGGCTTCGGGCGCGGCGATTTTGCTCTCGGCCGGAACCAAAGGAAAGCGTTTTGCCCTGCCTAATTCCGAAATAATGATTCACCAGTTGTTCGGAACGGCCGAAGGCCAGGCGATTGACATTGACATCCACGCCCGCCACATAGTCAAAATAAAGGACAGGTTGAACAAAATTTTGGCCTATCATACCAATCAGCCGATTGAAAAAATTGAAGATGACACGGACCGCGATTATTTTATGGACCCGAAAGAAGCGAAAGAATACGGCATAATTGACGAGATTATAAAAATCAAAAACCCGATTCCCGCTTCAATGTTCAAAAACCACGGGAAAAAATAAATATAATATATTTTCTATTCTTAATAAAAATTTAGTTATTTTCAGAGTATTTTTTTAAATGATATAGGAGCGCAGAAACAAATTCGGAAGTATAAGAAAAGTGTATATACGGGAAAGCCGTATGTCCATTAATTTCGAAAAGCATTGGTCCTTGAGGAGTATTCCCGATATCCATACTATAAAGTTGCATCGGAAAACTTGCTGAAATCTTAGAACAAACTCGATTTCTAAAATCTAATATTTCTTTTGGCAACGAATTTGTGGCAACTTCTGTATAGGGTGAGTCCCCGGTAATAATAAGAGTCTTCTTTTCGGGAGTTCTTAAATTAGCAAAAATCGAATCGCCAATATTTAAAAATTTAAGGTCATGAACTCCTTCCACGACGCCAGGAATACCGCCATTTGTATTCACAAAAGCTTGTAATAGATAGCCGCCATTGGCTAGTTTTTCTTCCTGAATAGATTCACCCTTAAATTCTTGGTTTTTATTCCAAACAAAAACACCAGCTCCTTTTTCGCCATGCCTAGGTTTTATTACAACTTGTTCTCCGGGTACGATCTCCATGGCCCTTTTAATTTCGTCGATAGATTGTGCAAGATGTGTTTCGGGGGAAAATTCTTTAAGTAGTCGATACACTTGGTATTTATCCCGGGAAAATAATCTAAATTCCGGAGTATTAATAACTTTTGCCGGTTCAAATTCTTTGCTTGTGGTTCCAAATAATCTTCTTTGATATATTAGATCTGCTTTAAATTCGCTCTCTGCTATCGCAAGAAGCCCGTCATTTAATTTCCATACATTACTAAATATACCATTTCCTATGTATGATTCTTTTCCATAAGCAACACGAAATATAAATTGTTCCGAAGCTTTGGCAAAAAAGTAATAATATTCAGGTTTTTCTGAGAAAAAATCTTCTACGGGATTACTGGTTTTATTTACCCAGTATACTAAGCCAATTTGTGGCATAGATTCTTTCATGTTTGTTTATATCAACTTATGAACTTTTGAACAAAAAATAAATGGCGCCCGAGTGGTGGGCGCCGATGCCCTTATAATATCCGACTATACGGGATCATATGCGCTTTCGTAATGAGCCTTCAAAGTTTCTTCATGCGTTGCCGTTTCTGGCAGGCCATATTCTTTGATCCACCATTGCCGTTGCACTTCTCTGGATTTGTCTTCTGGCGTGTCAATTACCAAGCCTAGACGAAGACGTTCCTTAGCCCCTATGATCTCTAGAGTTGTTGAGTCTTCAGGAAGACCAAGTTGTCGAGTATCCCTGCGATTCTGGATCTTCTTAATATAATCCAAGATCCTATTATTACTCATGAACACCAGTGGCGGAATCAGGTCGCCTTTTTCTTGTCCGAATCCAAATTCCCGGTGGGCCAAAAGCATATGATGTCTTAACACCATGAGACTGCGAAAATATTCCCAGTTTTTCATTTTCTTCCATCGTTTGAATCCAAGTTTTTTCGCAATCCTCATCCTGTCCCTCTCCTTCAGTTCGTGATCGGGTTCTGAAACAAGAAGCTTATTTAATGGATAATCAAACGGGAAAGCAAGTACATCAGCCAATCTCAAGTGAATCCAATCTGGTACGATACGAAGAATAATCATAATCCCTCCTATTTTCTTAAGAACAGTTTGCCAATTTCGGATTCATGAGCAAAATACTCATATTTATGGGGGTACTAAACCGAGTTAAATATAATATATTATAATCTGAAAATCAAGTTAAAATTTTTCGCGTGTTACATTACAACTGGCTCTGCTTTTCCGATTGAGCCAAAATTTCTTCGCATATTTTTTGATTTTTGGCGATTTGCGGAAGCGTCAACGGGAAGTCTATTTTTTCATGATTTAAGTGGCCAAGTTCCTTCAACGCATTCAATTTAAACAGCAAGTCAAAATTTTTCAAATCCTCGCCGTTTAGATTTTGTTTGTTCAAAAAGTCAAATCCGCTAAGGATTATTTTCCAAAGCAGAGCGTCTTCCTGCGGTCCGATAATGAATCTTTTGAGAAACAACGACCAGTTGCCCGCCAGAAAAAATTTTTTCTCATTTTTTTTGACGCTCGGGAACGAATCTATTTCCGCGGCGTCGGTCAGTAGCCAGTTGTTGCCATTTGCGTTGCCGTTTGAAGAAGAGAACGATTTTTTGGCGACAAAAACGATTTCAAGAAGCGAAAAAAGAGCGAGATTGGGCCCAAGTTTTGATTGGGCGCTTCTGACCCCTTTTCCCAAAATGTTGATTTTGCCGAAGTTTTTCGCGTAAAAAACAAGGAGTTTGTCCCGTTCGTTTCTCTCGCTGTAATCAAGAAGAATGGCGTCGGTTTTGTATAAATTTGACATTATAGACTATTGTAAAAATCCCAAGCGTTGTTTACGTTTTATGGTTAGCGGCTTTGTTTGAGAAAAGCGTCTCGCAATAAAATCTTACATATAAACATCAAAAAAAGAAATCCTCTTTTTAAGGGAGGATTTCTTTTTTAACTTATTTGAAAACCGGTTATTTGACCGCTTCTTTGAAAGGTTTGGCCGGCCGGAATTTCGGAACTTTGCTTGCCGGAACTTGAACAGGCGCTCCTGTTTTCGGGTTTCTCGCGGTTCTTGCTTTTCTGTCCTTAACTTTAAAAACGCCAAAACCGGCAATTGCGACCTCCTGCCCGCTTTTTAATGTTTCAACGATTTTGTCAAACACTAAATCGGTGATTTCGTTCGCCAGTTTTTTTGTGCTGCCTTGCAACCCTTCTATTTTTCCGTACACTAAATCGGCTAAATCTGGTTTGTGCATAATTATTTTATTTTTTTTAAATTCGACCTTTGGATTGTCTCAAAAATGTTATGTTTTTAAGCATACCCAGTAAGACTAAATCGAATATTTCTTGCTAAATCCGCAAGTGGACATCCGATTATTATTTATGCTTAATTTTAATTTTGTAATAAGACATGTTTATACCGCGCAAGAAACTGGATTTAGCATTCGATTTTGTCTTACTGGGCATATTAAACCATAGCAAATAATTCAACATTTTCAAGGCTCTTTTTGATGATAACAAAAATACGCAATAAAATCAAGGAATTTCGCGCTATCTCGCGAATTCAACTATGCGATTTTCTCGGATAAGATGGACTTTTATTTCCCCGGGGTATTTAAGGTCTTTTTCTATCTGGTCGGCTATTTGGCGGCATAAAATTTTCGCCTGATAGTCGGAAATTTTTTCGGGATTGATGAAAATTCTGATTTCGCGGCCGGCTTGCAAAGCGTACGCTTTGTCAACGCCTTCAAAATTCAAGGCGATTTTTTCAAGGTCTTCAAGCCGCCTTAAATAATTTTCCAGAGTGTCTCTTCTCGCCCCCGGGCGGCTCGCGGAAATCGCTTCCGCCGTTTGAACGACGATTGATTCCAACGTTTCGTAAGGATAGTCTCCGTGATGGGCTATCGCGGCTAAAATTATTTTTTTGTCAACGCCGAATTTTTCCAAAATTCTTTTTCCTATTTCAACATGGCTTCCCTGAATCTCGTGGTCCATCGCCTTGCCGATGTCGTGAAGCAAAGCCGCTGTTTTTGACACATTGACATCCGCTCCCAATTCCGAGGCAAGCATTCCGGCAAGATGAGCGGCTTCAATTGAATGCTGAAGGACATTTTGGCCGTAGCTCGTTCTGAATTTAAGCCGGCCCAAAATATTGAGAAGTTTCGGCTCAAGATTCATTACGCCAACCTCGTAAGCCGCTTGTTCGCCGGCCTCTTTAACCAATTTTTCTATTTCTAATTGCGCTTTTGAAACCGCTTCTTCAATCCGCACCGGCTGGATTCTTCCGTCCAAAATCAGGTTTTCCAGAGCTATTTTCGCGATGTGCCGGCGCAAAGGGTCAAAACTTGAAATGATGATGACGCCGGGAGTGTCGTCCACGATAAGTTCCACTCCGGCCGCTCTTTCAAGCGCTCTGATGTTTCTTCCTTCTTTGCCGATGATTCTTCCTTTAAGGTCTTCCGAAGGAATGGAAACAGTGGAAGTGGTTATTTCGGAAGCCGTGGAAGTCGCGAGCCGTTGGATAATTGACAAAATAATTTCCCTGGATTTGTTTTTCAGCTGTTCTTCGCCGTTCATTTCCAGCTTTTGCAGATGAGAGAGCAAATCAGTCTGATATTTTTTTTCGGCTTCAATAAAAAGCGCTTTTTTCGCTTCTTCGGCCGAGAGCCCCGAGAGTTTTTCCAATTCTTTCCGTTTCAATTCCTCGGATTTTTCAAGCTCGGCTTTTTTCGCTTCAATTGTTTCAATCTGCCCCTCTATCCGCTTTTTTTCGTCTTCAATTTTCTGTTTTTGGTTTTCAATGAGAATTTCTTTTTCCGCGAGCTTTGTTTCAAGCTTCTGAAATCCCAATTTGAGTTCTTTTTCTTCTTTTCTCGCTTCTTCAACTATTTCTTCGGCCTTTTTTTTGGCTTCTTCAAGCCGTTCTTCGGCTTTTGTCTTGGCGTCAAGCAAAACTTGCTGGGTTTTAAGTTCTAGAGAACTCTTGTCCAGTTTCGCCTTAGTTTGGCGAAGAAAATAACCAAGAACAATTCCTCCGATTAGAGGAATAATTATCCACAGATCTAAAGTCATAGATTTTTGTCAAAAAAATAAAATTAATAAACCGCGAAAATTCGACTTTTAAGCGAAACATATTTTAAACATAGCAGATATAATTTTTTATGCAAATTCTGATAAAATCAAACAATGAGCTTGAAAGAAAAACTTAAAATTCCCTATAAAACGGCGGTTCTGGTCATTCTTGACGGTTTCGGGGTTAATGTTGATTCGCCGCATTCAACCTGGGTTCGCGCAAAGCGGCCGACTTTTGAGGAGCTTGAAAAATTTTATCCTTTTACGACCTTGCAGGCGTCGGGAATCGCGGTTGGCCTTCCCTGGGGAGAAGAAGGAAATTCCGAAGTGGGGCATCTTACCATTGGTTCGGGCCAGGCGATTTTTCATCATTTGCCGAGAATCATCAACGCCATTTATAACGGCTCTTTTTTTGAAAACGAAGCTTTTTTGGCGCTGTCCGAAAAAACAAAACAAGGAGGGAGTTTTCATTTAATGGGATTGTTTTCCTCCGGTTCGGTTCACGCCTATATTGAGCATCTTTACGCTCTTTTGGATTTTGCCTCCGCGAAAAAAATTCCAAAAGTTTATCTGCATCTTTTTACCGACGGCCGGGACGCGCCGCCCCTTGAAGCGGCAAAATTCCTTTCTCAATTTCAATTAAGGATTCAAGAAAAGCATCCCGAAGCGAAAATCGCTTCGCTTGTCGGAAGGCATTTTGCGATGGACAGGGACGACAATTGGGACCGCATTCAAAAAACTTATGAATTGCTGGTTTCGGGACAAGGCAACGGCTTTAACGATCCGGTTTCTTATATTGAGAGTCAATATAAGAAGGGGATTGCCGACGAATTCATTGAGCCGGCGTTTTTAACCGGAGAAGACGGAAAGCCGTTGGGCCGGATTCAAAACGGAGACAGCGTTATTTTTTTTAATTATCGCGAAGACAGCGCGAGAGAACTCGCAAGGGCGTTTGTCGCGGAGGATTTTGAAAAATTTCAGAGGGAAAAACTTGATTTGCTTTTTACGACAATGACCGAATACGAACAGGATTTGCCTTCGCTTGTCGCCTTTCCGCCGCTTAAAATAGAAAATCCTCTGGCTAAGGTTATTTCAGAGGCGGGCTTAAAACAACTTCACATCGCCGAGACGGAGAAATACGCCCACATCACTTATTTTTTTAACGGAGGGAGGGAAAAATCTTTTGAAGGCGAGGAGAGAATTTTGGTCGCTTCGCCCCGCGCCGTTCATTTTGAAAAAAAGCCGGAAATGTCCGGTTTTGAAATAACGGAAAGAGTCATTGAAGCCCTGGATAAAAATTACGGCTTTATTCTCGTGAATTTCGCGAACGGGGACATGGTGGGACACACCGGCGACTCGGACGCGACGATTAAAGCGATAGAATTTCTTGATTTGTTTGTCGCCAAAATCAAAGAGAAAGTTTTTGAAAAAAATTCCGTTCTGCTCGTAACGGCCGACCACGGCAACGCCGAAGAAAAAATTTACGCGGCAAGCGGCCGGCCGAGAACAAAGCACACTATGAATCCAGTTCCTTTTTATTTCGCGGCAAAAGAAATCAAAAGAGATATCCCTCTCAATCAAGAAGCAATCAAAGAAAAGTACCGCAAAGTTGAAGGAATAATAACCGATGTCGCGCCGGCAGTCCTTGAATTGCTGGGGCTCAAAAAGCCGAACGAAATGAACGGGATTTCAATTTTGGATAAATTTGACGTATAATTTTATAATAAACTTAATCTATGCTAAAATGGAAAATATAGAAGGTTTAGAAAAAAAACACGGTGGACCCGATCGAATAATTGGGGTCGATAATAAAATTGAGGCCTATTTGAAGTTGGTAGAAGCAGAAAAAGTATTAAAGAATCAAGAACTAACAGTATTTGAAAGAGAAAAAACTCCCGAAGAGATGGAGATTATATATGAGGTCTTTGAAAGACTCCCCGATTTTATAAGGGAGTATGGTGCCGACCAAAAGAGGTTCATATCCTCAAAGCAGGTTCATATTTTAGATGAGACAAGTCCACATACTAAAGGAATTCGTTCTTTCTTAGAAAGAGATACTCCTGGAAGATACTCGCCTTCAAGTGGGCGAATTGAAATATTACCCGAGGGATTAAGTTATGTGCGTCTGGCACATGTATTAGTCCATGAACTTATGCACGTCAACTCTTTTTTCAGTATTACTTCCAAAAAAGATGGTGAAGGAACAGAACAAAGTCTTCGTGCTTCTTTTCGAAGATTTGGTGTATCTGTTAACGAGAAAGGCAAAACGGAAGAATCATTATTTAATTTTATCAACGAAGCCGTGACAGAAGAATTAACGAAAAGATTTTGTGAAAAATATTTTCAAGATATAAGACTTTTAAGAGATAGTTTTATCGCCCTAAAAGATAAAAAAAAACAAGTGGAGTTTCTGGATTCTCCAACGTTTTCTGTTCTGGGCGAACTACTTGATCCGCAATCATTGTATTCTTACACAAATGAAAGAGCTGGTTTTGCTTCTTTAGTGGAATTATTATATGAGAAAAATAAAAACGAATTTGATTCATATGAAGACGTATTTAAATTATTTTCTCAAGCGATGTTTAAAGGCCATTTATTGCCAATAGCAAGACTTATTGAGAAAACTTTCGGCAAGGGAAGTTTTAGAACAATCGGGCAAAAAACAAAAGATGAATCGCCAAGTGTTGTAGATACCCTTTCTAGTTTATATGCTGATTCCAGTCCAGAACCAAAAGATAAATCAAAACAAGAGAAGCCAGTTTAGTTTTAAATTTTGTACTAAAATCGACTTGTTAATAATATTTTATAGATTCCATGGGTTCCATCAAAAATTTTTTCCAGCAATTGAATGTCGCGGCTGAATGCCGAAAATATGATTCTCCGCTTCTTGCCTGTCCTCAATTTCTTTTCATTTTAATGGGGGTTGTCATCATCGCGAGCATTATCGCCGTTCATTTGGCGGCGAGCCGTTTTGCCGAACCGGAAATATCGGCTTTGATTGTTTTGTTCGTGGCCGCGTTTCTTTTAATTGTGGGAAAAGTCATTGTCGGCTCTTTTGAGCGGCTGGTCGAGGTTTCCAAGGCAAAATCAAATTTTATCGCCATAATTTCCCATCAGCTTCGCGAACCTCTTTCGGCGATAAAATGGCAGACGGAATTGTTGCTTTCCGGCGATTTCAGCGGCGAGAAAGGAAAAACCGGGATTGAAAGAATCGGGGACCAGAATCAGAAAATGCTGAATTTAATCAATAATTTTATCATCGCTTATCAGATTGAAGATAATACGATACGGTTGGAAAAAAAACATTTTTCTCTTCAAGATTTGACTCGGGATGTTTTGGCAAAAATTAGCCCTGAAACAGCCTCCGCCGACATTAAAATTAATTTTTTCGCCCAAGAAGGATTGCTTCCAGTTTTTGCCGACCAGAAAAAAATTCAAACCGTTGTTGAGCACTTGACAAGCAACAGCGTTAATTACAGTTCTCCGGGAACGGCAGTTAATATTTATTTGAAAAAAGAAGGAAATTTTATCGGCTGGTCAATCAGCGATTCCGGCTCGGGCGTTCCCGAAACAGAAGCTAAGGAGATTTTTAAAAAATTTTTTCGTTCAAGCAATGTTTTCCTTTATCAAAAAGGAGGGCTGGGTCTTGGATTATATTTGGCGAAAAAACTGGTTGAACTTAACGGCGGCAGAATCGGTTTTAGTTCAATTGAAGGCAAGGGTTCAACCTTTTGGTTTATTTTGCCGACTTCCCAAACTAAATAACAAATATGGACAAAATAACGAATCAAAATAAAAAAAACATAGTCATCATTGAAGACGACCCGGAGCTTCAAAAATCTTTATTTGCGGCTTTATCCGTTGATTTTAATGTTTTTCAAGCTCATGAAGGAGAAGGAGGGCTTAGGGCTGTTTTTGATTTAAAGCCCGACCTTATCGTTTTGGATTTGATTTTGCCGAAAAAAAGCGGTTTTGAAGTGTTGGAAGAAATAAAAGGAAAACAAGAGTTCAAGGAGATTCCGGTTATTGTTTTAAGCAATCTTGAAGGCAGGGCGGAAATTAATCGGGTAATGGCGCTGGGCGCGAAGGCCTATTTGATAAAGGCTTATTACGATTTGGCGGAAGTGGTGAAAATAATAAAAAAAGAGTTTGATAAATAGTTTTTATCGCCAGAATGATTATCGCAGCCGAACAACTTAAAGCGTTTTTGCTGGATTCCGGCTTGGTTTTAAAAAGCGACATTGAAGACGGCGAAAACAAAGCGCAAAAAGAGAACAAGGATCTGGGAACGGTTTTAGTTGAGGAGGGAAAATTAAGCAAAGACGACCTTATTCATCTTCAGGGCTATATTTTGGGAATGCCTTTTGTCAATTTGATTGAAGAAAAGATTCCGAAAGAAATTCTTGAGATTGTTCCGGAACCAATCGCCAAATCCCACAACATCGTCGCCTACGGAAAAAACGGCGATGTTTTAGAAGTGGCGATGCTGAACCCTCAAGACCTGGAGGCGATTGAATTCATTAAAAAGAAAACTAATTTTAAAATTCTCGCCCGCTTGACCGATTTGGCTTCAATGAAGTATGTTTTGAGCCAATATCAAAAAGGGCTCGCGGCGGAATTTAAGGAAATCATCGGCAGGGAAGCGAGCGGTTTCCAGCCGATTAAAATTGAAGGAGAAAAAGAAATTCCCGAGGAAGATTTGAAAAAAGCGGCTCAAGATTTGCCCGTTGTTAAAATCGTTGATACTTTGATTCGTCACGCCATTTTGCAGCGCGCTTCCGACATTCACATTGAGCCGATGGAAAACGAAGTTTTGGCAAGGTACAGAATTGACGGAATTTTGCGCGACGCGATGGTTTTGCCTAAAAAAATTTCTTCAAGCGTTGTCGCCAGAATTAAAGTTTTGTCAAATTTGCGGCTTGACGAGCGCAGATTGCCCCAGGACGGGAGGTTTAAAATTGAAACTCCGGAAGAAAAAGTTTCTTTCCGGGTTTCAATCTTGCCGACATATTACGGCGAAAAAGTGGTTTTGCGGCTTTTAGTGGAAAGCGCCAAGGGCTTTACTTTGGAATCGCTCGGCTTCAGCAATGACAATATAGACAAGCTTCACAAAGCAATCAGAAAGCCGGTGGGAATGGTTTTAGCCACCGGTCCGACAGGTTCCGGGAAAACAACCACTCTTTACACTGTTTTGGATATTTTAAACACTCCGGAAGTTAACATCTCCACGATTGAAGACCCGATAGAATATCAGATTCCGAGAATAAACCAAACGCAGGTTAAACCGGATATCGGCTATACTTTCGCGAACGGTCTCCGCTCTTTATTGCGTCAAGACCCCAATGTTATTATGGTGGGCGAGATACGAGACAATGAAACCGCTTCTTTGGCGGTTAACGCCTCTCTTACCGGGCATCTTGTTCTTTCAACCTTGCACACTAATTCAGCCGCCGGCGCTATTCCCCGTCTGATTGATATGAAAGTTGAGCCGTTTTTAATCGCTTCAACCCTGGAAGTCATAATTGCCCAACGTTTAGTCCGGAAATTGTGCAAAAACGCCAAATCTTACAAGCCTCCAAAAAGGCAAATTGACGACTTGTCAAAAGAAATTAATTTGGAAAAAGTTTTAGAGACCCTGCGAAAAGAAAGGATTATAAAACCAGAACAAAAAATTGAAGATGTTGAATTTTTTGAGCCCCAGCCGTCAGGCGATTGTCCCGATGGTTACAGCGACCGGGTCGGCATTCACGAAGTGTTGGAAGTGACGCAGAGCGTTAAAAATCTCATTATCAATCGCGCTTCGGCCGAAGAAATTGAGCGCCGGGCGAAGAGCGAAGGAATGCTGACGATGTTTGAAGACGGGTTTGTCAAAGCCGCCAAAGGCATTACTTCGCTTGAAGAAGTGTTGAGGGTGACGAAGATTGAATAAAATTGGTATTATTAAATAATGGCCGTATTCAAATACAAGGCGAAAAAATTAAACGGAGAAGAGACGGAAGGAGAAGAAGAATTTTCAAGTCCGGAAGAGCTCGCGAAAGTTCTCGGAGAGCGGGGCTATATTCTGACATTTTTTAAAAAGAAAGAGCGGGAACAAAAGACGGATTTTTCCATTTTTTCTTTTTTTCAAGGAGTTTCAGCCAAGGATAAAATGAATTTTGCCAAAAATCTGGGAGCGATGGTCGGTTCGGGGATTTCTTTGGTTAAAGGGCTTGAAATTTTGGATAATCAGACCGCGAGCAAAAAATTCAAGAAAATCCTGCAAGGATTGAAAGAAACGATTTTGCGGGGAAAATCGCTTTCTGAAGCGATGGAAGAACATCCCAATGTTTTTTCTTCCCTTTTCCGGGCGATGGTTAAAGCCGGCGAGGCCTCGGGCAAACTTGAAGAATCTTTAAAGCTCGTTGCTTTGCAATTGGAGCAGGATTACGAACTCAAAAGAAAAATAAAAGGAGCGATGATTTATCCGGCGGTTATTCTTTTGGCGATGTTGGGAGTGGCGATTTTTATGTTGATTTATGTCGTGCCGACTTTAACCAGCACTTTCGGAGAGCTTAGTATCGCGCTTCCGCCGACCACTCTTTTCATTATTAATCTTTCAAATTTTATTCTTCATCAGACAGTTGTCGCTTTTTTGGGCGCCTTTGTTTCGGTTTTCCTGATTTGGTTTTATTTTTTCAAGAGCGGCGCGGGGCAGAGAACAATGGCGAGAATTTTTTTGAAGTTTCCGGTTATTTCAACCATTGTCAAGGAAATAAACGCGGCGAGAACAAGCCGGACATTGAGTTCATTAATCAGTTCGGGCGTAAATACGCTTGACGCGCTTAAAATAACCGAAGATGTTTTGCAAAATCATTTTTATAAAAATGTTCTTCGGGAAGCGGGAGAAGAAATTCAAAAAGGAAAACCGATTTCCTCGGTTTTTATCCGCCACGACGACATTTACCCCCGGATTATGGGAGAAATGATGGCGGTCGGCGAGGAAACCGGCAAAGTTTCGGAAATGCTTTTGAATGTCGCCGTATTTTACGAGGGAGAAGTTTCGGAGAAAACAAAAAATTTATCTTCCATTATTGAGCCGGTTTTGATGATTGTCATCGGCGTGGCCGTGGGCTTTTTTGCCGTTTCAATGATTCAGCCGATGTACAGTATGGTCGGGGCTTTATAAAAAATCTCAATCTTAAAATCCAAATGTCAAATAAAATCTCAAATCCAAAATCACTCAAATATGATTTGATAGAACGAACCAAGAAAAAACAGAGAATAATTTGGGATTTATGATTTGGGATTTTATTAGAAATTTGAAATTGGGGTTTGAGATTTTCACCAAGGGCTTTTCTCTTATTGAAACAATTATTGGCGTTGCTTTGCTTTTAGTCGCTTTTCTGGGCATTTTTGGAGCTTATCAATTGGGATTGAAAGTAATCGGGCAATCAAAAGCGAGAATTATCGCCATTGCTTTGGCAAACCAAAAAATTGAATCGGCGAGAAACCTTTCTTACGAGAATATTGGAACGGTTGGCGGAATTCCGCCGGGCGCGATTCTTGAAACGGAAATAATCGTCCGCAATAACATAACTTTTACGGTCAAAACCGCGGTTATTTATATTGACGATTCTTTTGACGGCTTGGTTCCGGCAGACGCCCTGCCGAATGATTATAAAAGAGCGAAAGTTAAAGTTTCGTGGGGAGGATTATTCGGAGGAGATGTTGTTTTAATCACCGACATAACGCCAAAAGGACTGGAAACAACCGTTGGCGGAGGGAATCTTTTAATAACGGTTTTTAACGCCTCGGGTTTGGCGGTGCCCCAAGCCGACATTCATCTTGTTAATTCCTCCACCACTCCGCCCATTGATGTCAATTATCAGACCAATAACGAAGGCAAATATTTGGTTGCCGGCGCTCCGGCAGATGTCGCGAATTATAAAATTATTGTTTCAAAATCCGGCTATAGTTCCGCTCGGACTTACGGAACCGAAGAAATCGCCAATCCCCAAAAACCCCATGCCACGGTTATTGAAGGAGAATTGACTCAAACAAGCTTTTCCATTGATAGATTGAGCAGTTTTTCAATTAACACTCTTTCTCAATTCGGGCTGGAAAGTTTTTCAGATTCTTTTGCCGACCAGAGCAAAATTTCCGAAGGAAGCAATATCGCGGTAATCGGCGGAAAAGCGATTTTAGCGACAACCACCGGCGGTTATCTTCCTTCCGGATACGCGGTTTCAACGCCGATTCAGCCGTCTGATTTAATGAGTTGGGACAAATTTTCGTGGAACGACGACGAACCGCAAAACACCGAAATAAAGCACCAGATTTTTTACGCCACAACCACTGATTGGTATTTGATTCCGAACAGCGATTTGCCGGGAAATTCGTCCGGCTTTGCTTCTTCGCCGGTTGATTTGTCTTCACTGGCGACAACCACTTATTCAAATTTGAAGTTAAAAGGAATTTTTTCAACAAACGACGCGTCTTCCACTCCGGAATTATACGATTGGCAGGCGTCATGGAGAACGGTTACCCCGGCGCCAATCGGCGATATTCAATTTCATCTTCAGGGAAACAAAATCATCGGCAACGACATTGACGACCAGCCGGTTTATAAGTATTCGCAAAATCATACTACCGATAGCTCCGGCAATCTCACTCTTTCAAATATGGAATGGGACGCGTATAATTTTACCATTGACAGAGTTTTGACCGGACTCAATCTTGTTGGCATTGACCCGTCGCCGCAGCCGGTTAATCTTTTGCCGAACGCGAACCAAGTTGTAAAACTTTATTTGTCGGCCGAGAACAGTTTGCTCGCAAAGGTCAAAGACATTGAGACCAGCGGGCCGATTTTCAGCGCCAGCGTTAGATTGCGCAACGCGGGTCTTGGCTATGACACCACTCAATATAGCGACCAAAAAGGGGAGACGATTTTTATTCCTCTTCAATCCGGTTCTTACGATTATGAAGTTCAAGCTGGCGGCTACCAAAACGCCGCCGGAAGCGTTCCCGTTTCAGCGGACAGTTCAATAATAATTTATTTGACACCGGGAGAAATATGATAAAAAGTCAAAAGTCAAAAGTCCCGCCTTCGCTAACCTGCGCTTCGCCAAAGGCTTCGGCAAGGCGAGAGCTTCGGCGGGCAAGCAAAAGTCAAAACCGCGGATTTACTCTTATTGAAACTTTGGCGGCAATCGGGATTTTTACTCTGGCGTTCGGAGCGACAACTGCTTTTATTCTCGTTATTTACCGGACCCAAGGATACGCTTTTCAGCAATCAACCGCTATAAATGAAGCCAGAAAAGGCATTGAGACAATGGTTAAGGAAATAAGAGAAGCGAAAACCGGAGACAACGGCTCTTATCTTATTGAAAAAGCCGACGACAACGAATTTATTTTCTACAGCGATATTGACAAAGACGGCGAAATTGAGCGAGTCAGGTATTTTTTAGGCGGAAGTTCTTCGGCAACCTCAACCGAGGAATGCGTAAGTTATAGCGACGGCGGAACTTGCGCTGTTAATTTTTCAAATTTTTTTAGCGGAAGTCTGGAAACAGCTAAAATAACGACAAGCGTGGAGGGCGATTTTGGCGCGAGCAATGAATACGCCGATATTTTTACCGATGGCGGTTCGTCGGGACAAAGCTGCCAAAATAATTGCGACGATTGCGCCGGCCTCTGGCAAGGTCAATTGACTTTTGATGTCAAAAATCAGGCGCTGGACAACAATCTGACCTTGCTTGCCGACGCTTCAAGCAGGGTTGATTCCATTTGCGATTGGATTGAGCCGAATCATTCAATGAAAGCCAAGTTTGATTTGGCTTGGACCGAAACCTTTTCTTCTGGACAAACTGATTTTAAAAAAGGAGTCATTAATCCGAGCGGATTTCCGGCGAGTTATCTTCCGGAAAACGAAAAAACATCTGTTTTGTCGCAATATGTCCGCAACGGCCCGGCCATTTTCCGGTATTTTGACAAAAACGGAAACGAGGTTCAGTCTTTGCCGGCCCGGCCCGAGGAAACAACCTTAATGAGAGTTAATCTGATTATTAATGTTGACCCAAACAGGCCGCCAAACAATTTTACGCTGGAAAGCGATGTTCAATTGAGAAATCTTAAAACTAATTTATGAATTGCGCGTTAGGAAAAAATAGCGGGACGATTTTAGTGTTAGCGCTGGTGTTCAGTTCAATTTTTTTGGTTATGTTCGGAGGGCTCGCCGGTTTTATTTTGCTCCAGCACAAGCAATCTTTGGAAAAAGCGGATTGGAACCAAGCTCTTGAAATCGCCGAAGCCGGACTGAATTATTATCGGTGGCATCTTGCTCACGCTCCGGACGATTTGCAGGACGGCACCGGCTCGCCCGGTCCCTATGAGCATCAATATTCCGACCCCGAGGGAGGCGCGGTCGGCAAATACAGTTTGGAAATAAACGCGGCAAACCAGTGCGGCGCGGTCTCGGGAATTGCCATATCCTCAACCGGCTGGACCGATAAATTTCCAAATGTCAAAAGAAAAGTTCAGGCAAAATATGTAAGACCGACCATTGCCGATTATTCTTTTGTCATAAACGACAATGTTTGGGTCGGAGCCGACCATCAAATAACCGGACCCTATCATTCAAACGGCGGAATAAGATTTGACGGGACCAATAATTCGCTGGTAACCTCGGCAAAACAAACTTGGTGGTGCTCTTCTTCTTTCGGCTGCAATCCGGCGCAGGAAAAGCCCGGAATATTCGGCGCCGGGCCGAACAGCGATTTATGGCGTTTTCCGGTTCCGCCTTTTGATTTTAACGCGATTACAATGGATTTGGCGGAGATTAAAAATTTGACCCAAAGCGGCCAAGGTCTTTATTTCGGGCCGTCGGGCGCCGAGGGCTACCATATTTTATTAAAAGACAACAGAACTCTTGACGCTTACCGGATAAATTCGCTCAATAGAGTTTACGCCTATGATTTGGAACAGGGCTGGCACTGGGAATATTCAATTATCGGGAGCGAAAGTTTTTTGGGAAATTATCAAATACCTCAAGATTGCGGCTTGGTTTTTATTGAAGACGATTTGTGGGTTGGCGGCTTAAGCCAAGGGAGCAAAGTTAAGGGGAAAATAACCGTTGTTTCGGCTGATTTGATAAATCCAATGGGAACCACCGATGTTTGGCTCGGCGGAAACATTACTTATACCGCGACTGACGGCTCCGACGGATTGCTTTTAATCGCCGAGCGCAACAATTTAATCGTTTCAAATTCTCCGGACGATTTGAATCTTGACGGCGTTTATGTCGCCCAAACCGGCAAGTTCGGCAGAAACCATTATTCCGGCTCCGATATGAAAAAAAACAAATTAACGGTTTACGGCTCAATAATCAGCAATGGCCGGGTGGGCACGAAATGGACTTGCAACGGCATATTCTGCTCCGGCTACAAAGAAAGACAAACAAATTACGATTCAAAATTAAGTTTAAACCCTCCGCCTTTCCTGACGGCGATTTCCCAAGAATACCAATTAAAAGACTGGGAAGAAGTTGAATGACACGTATCACATATCACATATCACATATCACGAAACACATAACACATAACATGGAGCGGTTTCATGACAAGTTAAAGAAAAAGATGGATAAGTTTGCGCATCTAGCTTATAAAATCACTAAAGATTTCCCCAAGAATGAGTTGTATGGCGCGACATCGCAATTGCGCCGCGCCGCGCTTTCAGTAATCTTAAACTACATAGAGGGTTATGCCAGAAAAAGACATCTCATAAAAATTAACTTTTTTGAAACATCATACGGCTCTTTACAGGAAAGTAAATATCTTTTAGAGTTTGCCTTAAAAGAAAATTGGCTTAAACATGATGATTACGCTTCTATAGATGGTTTAGCTAATGAGATCGGAGCTATGTTGTGGAAAACCATAGAACACATAACACGAGACACATAACACATAACACGAGACAGGTTGTTTTGTGTTACGTGTTTCGTGATACGTGTTATGTGTCTCGTGATACGTGTTCTTTTCCCCGGGAGGAATCGAACCCCCATCCGCTCCTTACCTGCCCGCCGTTGCCTATACCCCCGGGAGGAATCGAACCCCCATCTAGAACTTAGAAGGTTCCTATTCTATCCGTTGAACTACGGGGGCAACTTTGGCAGGCGGAGAAGGGAGCTATTCTGTCCGTTGAACTACAGGGAGATAACTGAAGTTATCCACAATTTCTTTAAAAATCAAGTTTGATTGTTTGTTTTGTTTGACTTATAAATTTTTATTGTGTTAAATATAATTAAAATGAATACAATTACTATTCCTAAAAAAGAATTAAAAACAATAGTTAAAGAGAGTGTTCGAGAAATTTTTGAACAGGAATCAATAAAGTTTCGAGCTTTATTTACGCCCTTTGTGTCTCAGAAAGAACAGAAAGATATTGAAAAAAAATATAACAAACCTTCTC
>MHMS01000024.1 GCA_001821615.1 Candidatus Niyogibacteria bacterium RIFCSPLOWO2_12_FULL_41_13
TATTTTAAATTCTCTCGGTTTTAAGAGCGATAAGTTTTCCCGGATTTTTGGAAAATCGGAAGAAATTTTAGGTTTTTGGAAAAGAATTGAAAAAGAACGGGAAAAACTGCCTTTTCAGATTGACGGGCTTGTCACAGCCATTGACGACAATGACTTGTTTAAGAAAGCCGGTGTGGTCGGAAAAGCGCCGAGAGGCGCGATAGCTTTTAAATTTACTCCGGAAGAAGCAACAACGATTATTAAAGATGTTGTTTTACAAGTTGGAAGAACGGGCGTTATAACGCCCATTGCTCTTTTAAATCCGATTAAAATAGGAGGAGTTGTCGTCAGCCGCGCCACTTTGCATAATTTTGACGAAATTCAAAGATTGGGAATAAAAGCGGGAGACACGGCGGTTGTGGGACGCGCCGGCGATGTTATTCCCGAGGTCAGAAAAGTCCTGAAAGAATTGAGAACCGGAAAAGAAAAATCAATTAAAATTCCGGCTCAATGTCCGGTTTGCAAAACGAAAATTGTCAAAGAACCGGGCGAGACGGCTTATCGCTGTCCAAACAGAAATTGTCCGGCGATAAAAAAAGAGAAAATTTATCATTTTGTCGGAAGAGCGGTTTTTGACATTGACGGCTTGGGTCCGAAAATCATTGACCGGTTGCTTGACCAGGGATTGATTCAAGACGCGGCTGATTTGTTTGATTTAAAGCAGGGAGATTTAATTCCTCTTCCGCGGTTTGCCGAAAAATCAGCCGAAAATTTAGCGGCGGCGATTCAGGCGAGAAAAACAATTGAGCTTCCGAGATTTTTAATGGGGCTTGGCATTTTTCGCGTTGGTTTTGAATCAGCGCGGGATTTGGCTCAACATTTCGGAAACATTGAAGCGATTGAAAAAGCGTCAATTGACGACTTAAAAAAAATATCCGGAATTGGCGAAAAAGTCGCGAAAAGTATTTACGATTGGTTCCGCGACGAATACAATAAAATTTTTTTTAAAAAACTGATGAATAGAGTCGCGATAAAATTTTATAAAAAACCGCCAAAAAAACCAATCGGCAAGCTGGCTGGCAAAAAATTCGTTATCACCGGCATTTTGAAAAGATTCAGCCGCGAACAAGCGAAAAATAAAATTATTGAATTGGGAGGCAAAGCAAGCGAAAACGCGACGCAAGATGTTGATTATCTGGTGGCGGGCAAAGAACCGGGCGGCAAGCTTGAAAAAGCCAAGAAATTAGGGCTCAAAATTATCAATGAGAGGGAATTTTTGGATTTAATCGGGTAGGGGTTATCCACCCCTCACCCAGAAAGCTTTGTTAATACATAGTTTAAATTGAAAGCTTTTCTGGGTGAGGGGTTATCCACAATTTTTCAATTCAGAGGCTTAATAATGTTGTATAATAAAGTGTAATGAAAATTAATCCCGGCCGATGGTTGGGGGTCGAATTAAACTATTATTTAAGTTAAAACATTTAAAGATTTAAAATTATGTTGCTTCAAACATGGGGTGGGGTTTTAACGGATTCGTTTCAGAAAATCGGAGGCGGAGTAGTCGCTTTTCTGCCAAAATTGATTTTGGCGCTTGTGATTTTTATTGTCGGCTGGGTCATAGCGGCCTTTCTTGGCAGAGTCGCCAATCAGATTATCAAAGTGTTGAAGATTGACCAGGCATTGGAAGCGGTCGGAGCGGGAGAACTTGTGACGCGAGGCGGCTTTAATCTTAACGCAGGCGCTTTCATCGGCGGGCTCGTGAAATGGTTTTTCATCGTTGTTTTTCTGGTAACAGCGGTTGATGTGCTTGGTTTGAACCAGATTAACGCTTTTTTGAGCGATGTTGTCTTGGCTTACATTCCAAATGTTATTGCCGCAACGATTATTTTGGTTGTGGCGGCGATAATTGCCGGAGCGGTTGAACAGATAATCGTCGGAGGCGCGAAGGCGGCAAATCTGCCTTCTTCCAGATTTTTGGGCGTGGTTGCGAGATGGTCAATTTGGATTTTTGCGATTTTGGCGGCGCTTTATCAATTGGGAGTTGCAGGACCCTTTGTCCAGACGCTTTTTATGGGCATTGTCGGAATGTTGGCCCTAGCGGCTGGTTTAGCTTTTGGATTAGGAGGAAGAGACGCGGCAACGAGATGGATAGAGAGAATTCAAGAGGACATTTCTCATCGCGGATAACAAACGAAAAGCCCCAAAATATGAATATCTTTTTTTGGGGCTTTTTCGTTCTTGAAGGGGGTCTTTAACGGGGTTGACTTTTATATTTTAACTTTATAAGATAAATATACATATTATGGAGCAGTTAGAAAAATACTTTTTTACAAGGAGCGGCTAAAATACGACGATGTTTTGATTGATTTTAGCAAGCCGCTTCCAAAAGCGGTTTTTTAGTTTGTTAGTTGGCTTTCGGATTGTCTTTGTTCTGTCTTCGTTTTTTGGGTAAGTAAGGATTGTCGGGAAGCCAACGGATAGTTCGTTAAAAATTAAATACAACAGGTAACAAGCAAACAAAAATTAAGTCAATATATATTCTAACAGGACAATTAAGGGTAAATGGCGGATGCCTTGACTTTGAAAGGCGATGAAGGACGTAGCGTACCTGCGATAAGCTCCGGGGAGACGGGTAGCAATCATTGATCCGGAGATTTCCGAATGAGGAAACTTTGCCGCGCAAATCGCGGCAAGCTCCGACCTTGTGTCGGAGCGGCGCACCCAGGGAAGTGAAACATCTCAGTACCTGGAGGAAAATAGAACAAAAGTTTATTTCCTTAGTAGCGGCGAGCGAAAAGGAAAGAGCCCAAACCGAGCGCATAATTTATTATGTGTTCGGGGTTGTAAGATGAAAACGCTATCTTGCTTTTCGCAAAGCGCTTTAAAGCGTTTTGCGATTTGCGGGACAAGAAAGAGTCACAAATTCCAAGCATATAAGAAATTATATGCTCGGCCGAGCGCAAAATTTATTTTGCGCTTGGTATTTGTTAGCCGAAATCGGCTGGAAAGCCGCACCAAAGAGGGTGATAGTCCCGTAGGCGAAAGCGAATAAACTCTTCAGTTTTTATTCTTGAGTAATCCGACACACGAATGGGTCGGATGAATCAGGGAGAACTAACTCCTAAGGCTAAATACTTTCAAAGATCGATAGTGAACTAGTACCGTGAGGGAAAGGTGAAAAGCAGCCCGGGAGGGCGGTGAAATAGTACCTGAAACCATTTACCTACAAAGAATCGGAGCCGAGCGCATAATTTATTATGTGCTCGGTGACGGTGTGCCTATTGAAGAATGAGCCAACGAGTTCTCTTGTTTTCTTTGTCTAATCCCGTAGGGGAGGAGGCACAGTGAAAGCGAGCGTGAATAGCGCGTTCCCCGCGATGAGCGGGGATTAGAAAACGAGGGAGACCCGAAGCCAGGTGAGCTTGCCATGACCAGGGTGAACCCCGCCGAAAGGCGGGGGGAGGCCCGAACCGGTAAGTCGTACAACGCTTTCGGATGAGTTGTGGTAAGAAGTAATAAGCTAATCGAACCTGGTAATAGCTGGTTCTCTCCGAAATAGCTTTAGGGCTAGCGTCCCGTTTAGATTCTCCAGGTAGAGCACTGGTTGAGCAGCATAGGGAGAAATCTCGGCAGCTCAGTCAAACTCCGAATGGGAGAATTGTTCCGGGGCAGTTAGACTATGGGGGCTAAGCTCCATCGGTCAAAAGGGAAAGAGCCCAGATCTCCATCTAAAGTCCCAAAATCTTTGCTAAGTGCGAATAAGGCGGTAGGATTTCACAGATAGCGAGGAAGTTGGCTTAGAAGCAGCCATCTTTTAAAGAGTGCGTAACAGCTCACTCGTTAAGAAATCCCGCGCCAAAAATACATGGGGCTAAGCAAAGTACTGAAGATGAGGACCGAGCACATAATTTATTATGTGCTCGGTGGTAGGAGAGCGTTCTTAAAGCGTTGAAGCCTAATCGCGAGATTGAGTGGAGCTTTAAGAAGTGAAAATGTTGGCACAAGTAACCACAAGTCCGATGAGAGATCGGACCGCCGAAAACCCAAGGTTTCCTGGGCGATGGCAATCAGCCCAGGGTTAGTCGGTCCTAAGGCAATGGCGAAAGCCGCAGCTGATGGACAGCCGGTTAATATTCCGGCACCTCCTCGTTTTTCCGAGAAGATGACGAAGTTTAGTAATTTGAGCGAATTATCAGATTTTCGTTCTTGTTCCGAGAAAAATTTCTTAACTGAAATTTTTTGATGGAGCAAGAGGAAATCCGCAAGGATGAACTTAAACCAGCAAGCTTCCCAGAAAAGTCTTCAAGGGTTAAGAGCGGGGAGTCCGTACCGTAAACCGACACAGGTGGGTTGGCTAAGAACGCCAAGGCGAACGGGTGAAATCTTCCCAAGGAACTCGGCAAACAAGCAGGCGTAACTTAGGGATATGCCTTGCCGAGCACATAATTTATTATGTGCTCGGTTGCAACAAAAGTTCCCCAGAGGACTGTTTACCAAAAACACAACTCCCTGCGAACTCGTAAGAGTATGTATAGGGGGTGACGCCTGACCAATGCGAGAAGGTCAAATATGACCGGTGCTTCGCACCGGAATTTTCAAGTCAAAATTTTCAATTTTCAAATCTTGGAAATTGATAATTGAAAATTGGAAATTCCAGCGCGGAGCGCTGGGTTGTATAAGCCCTCGTCAATGTCGGCGATAACTATAATCGTCCTAAGGTAGCGTAATTCCTTGTCGGCTAACTTCCGACGTGCACGAAAGGCGTAACCATTTGGGGACTGTCTCGGGAAGTAGCCCGGTGAAAATACAATACCGGTGAAGATGCCGGTTACCTGCAGGTAGACGAAAAGACCCCGGAAGCTTTACTGTAACTTGGCATTGGGTTTAAGTTTTAAATGCATAGTGTAGCGGGGAGGGGATGAAGCTCCGATCTCGGTCGGAGTGGACCCGCCAATGTAACACCCGTCTTTTAAAATTTAAATTCTAACCTTAAAGGCAAAAACTTTTAGGAACAGTGCCTGGCGGGCAGTTTAAATGGGGCATTTCTCTTCTAAAAAGTAACGAAGAGGCCTATAAGGTCGGCTAACTCCGGATGGAAATCGGAGTCGTCCCGTAAGAGGAAAAGCCGGCTTGACTGTGAGGCGGACAAGCCAAACAGGCGCGAAAGCGGAGTCTAGTGAACCGACCCCTTGCATTAGACGCAGGGGGAGATTATCGGCTAAAAGTTACTCCGGGGATAACAGGCTAGTCGTGCCCAAGAGTTCATATCGACGGCACGGTTCGGCACCTCGATGTCGGCTCAGCGCATCCTGGGGGTGAAGAAGCTCCCAAGGGTTATGGAGTTCACATATTAAAGCGCTACGTGAGCTGGGTTCAAACCGTCGTGAGACAGGTTGGTCTCCTATCTCCTGCAGGCGTTGATTCTTGAGGGGAGTCGTCCACAGTACGAGAGGACCTGGATGAACTAACCTCTGGTGTGCGAGCTGTTCTACTAAGAGCATCGCTCGGTAGCTATGTTAGGAATGGATAACCGCTGAAAGCATCTAAGCGGGAAGCCAACCCCAAGATCAGGAATCTTAGGTTTCTTGAAGACTACAAGATTGATAGGCTCCAGGTGTAAGGCGAGTAATCGTTTAAGCCGAGGAGTACTAATAAACCATCCGTCCTGTTAGAATATATGTTGATTTAAATATTATGTTCCGGTGGCTCGTCGTCGCGGAACCACCTGTTCCCATTTCGAACACAGAAGTGAAACGCGATTGAGCCGATGATACTCGCAAGGGAAAGTAGGCAGTCGCCGGAACATAGTATTTAATTTCATTGTTCGCGATTATTTATCTTCCGCTTCGCGCCATCAAAGTAATAATTGTTTTAAGCGCGATTGTAAAATCTAAAAACAAAGAGCGGTTTTTGACATAAAACAAATCGTATTGCAGTTTTTCCATCGCGTCCTCAACCGACGCGCCGTAAGGAAAATTTATCTGCGCCCAGCCGGTTAGCCCCGGTTTTATCAAGTGCCTCATCTGGTAATGGGGAATTTGTTTTTCCAATTCTTTCACAAAATCCGGCAGTTCGGGTCTTGGACCGATAAACGACATGTCGCCTTTTAAGACATTCCAAACTTGCGGCAGTTCGTCAATTCTTGTTTTTCGCAGGAATTTTCCGACTCTCGTTATTCTTTCGTCTTTTTCCTGGGTCCATTTCATTTCGCCTTTTTCCATCAATTTTTTTTCATCCCAAACCGTCATTGAACGGAGTTTTACCAGATTGAAATTTTTTTGGTTTTTCCCGACTCTTTTGTGAATGAAAAACACGGGGCCTTTGCTATCCAGCTTTATCGCGAGAGCGATAAAGGGAAAAAGAATTAAAGTAATGAAACCGAAAATCGTCGCCATAATCAAATCAAACGCCCTTTTGAGCGCTTCATAAGCGTTCTTTTTTATTTCCGAAAGATTTTCCAAAAACCAGATTTCATGAATCAGAGAAACCGGAATTTTGCCTAAAATCCTCTCGTAAAAAGTCGGGAAATCAAGAAAAATTATCCCTTGCGGAAGCGCTTGATAAATAAAACTCAAAAAATCTCTCTCGCTTCTAATGTCTTCAAGCGCGACAACCAAAGAGATGTTATTTTCTTTGATAATTAAGGGAGTTTTGTGGTTTAATTCAAAAGATAAAAGCGAGGTTTGCGCGCTTTTTCCGTTTTTTGGATAAATTATCGCAAGCGGGTTATAGCCAAGCGAGGGATGAGATTTTAAAAATTCGCAAAGCTTTTTCGCCTCTTCTGAAAATCCAAAAAATAATATGTTTTTTTTGGCGCTTTTCGCGAAAACCAAAGCCATTAGTTTTCGCCAGGCAAAAATCAAAATTGAGGCGATCAAAGCGTCAAGGGCGAGATTGGTTTTCGGCGCGATTCCAAAAGCGGGGACAGTGTAAAAAAGGACAATGCCGATGATAAAACCAGCCAGCATTGTTTTCGCCAGTTTTTCCTGAAAAAGAGAGCCAGCGTCCAGAATTTCGTTTTCATACAGGCCGCTCATAAGGAAAACCAAAAACCAGACAAAAAATAAAATTGTAAAAGGTAGAAAGTGAATGACAAAAGCTTCATAAAATCCTTCGGCTCCGTAGCGAATAAGCAAGGTTAGAACCAAAGCTAAATAAAAACCAAAAATATCGCCTAAAAATAAAACAAATTTCTGGAGTTTCATAATATCTATTATTAGTCTAAATAGAAAATAAAATCAAAATTACAACTATCCATAAAATTCACGATCGTATAATTTATGGATAATTTTTATAATATAATAAGATTCAGACAACTTCCGCTAAATAACACTTTTCGCAATAAACAATCTCGGGTTTTTCGGAAGCGTAAGAGGTTTCAAATTCATTAGGACAATGTTCTTGTTTGTGATGAGGATGTTCTATGGTGTTTTGATAAACCTTGTTGTCGGAATGATTTCCGGCGCACTGGCATTTGCGATGCCAGAGTTTAAGAGGATTTCTTTGTTTAATTCTTTGGTAATGACGGCAATTGGGGCATAATCTTGGCAAGGGAAGATTCATTTTGCGGTAGAATTCCAATTCTTGAGGAATTATTTTGTATAGCTTAGTGCAATTATGCTGACTGGCTTTTTCTGAATCCTCGTCCCAAGCTTGGCATAAGATGGCTTTGCTTATAATGTCATCTTTTACATCTTTAATGTGGTCGGGCAAACCTTTCCAGCTTATATCCGGCTCCAGGGTTCTTTCTTCTTGGTCTTTCCAGGAATAACCCTTTTCCTCTACTTCTTTTTTTGACAAAGGAAAATACTCTTGGGCTACGGTTTCGTTATAACTAAAAGGGCTTAATTCAACGGGAAAGAACTCGCCGTATTTATAAACTCTTCCTTTTTTATCTACATAAGGCATAGAGTTCATATGTTCTATGATTTTGGGAACGAGGGCTTCGTATTCTTCTTTGGTGTATTGTTTGTTGAGGATGCAGTATTGTTTATTGTGGAGACCGACGCAGGCGAAGAGGTTTTCATTAGAAATAGGACACATAATACAGTATTCAAGATTTTGGCAACTCGAAAATGAGAATATATTGAATTTTAATCGAGAACTGTTTATACCCACCTGACAACTATCGTATATTAATTCAGTGCCGTCGCCCCAAATAGAGTAATCGTAACAATCTTTGACACCCGGTTTAGAAATTAAACCATAGCAATGTTTGCAATTCTCCGCGTCCTCTATAAAAAAAGAATTTATAACATTTTTAGAGTTATAAATATAATCACCGGAAACATTAATGTTGTGGGAGCCATGAAAATATTTATTAGGAAATTTTATAATAGATTCTTGAAATTTATTATATAAGCATACAGCTTTGGTATATGACTCAAGGTTAAAATTTTTAAGTTGTCTCAAATAATCTTCTTGTAAATATGGTTTATTGAAAATATAATACCGTTTATTACGAAGACTTACGCAGCCGAAACAGTCCGAACAACCCCTTAAGTCTTTGGAAAAATAAATGTTATTGGAATTCTCGCATTCGCTTGAAAAAATTGCATAATAGCATTTGGAGCATCTAAAACAACCATAACATAGTTCGCAAGAATCCAAATATAAGTTATCCATACAATCCTTACATCTTTCAATTCCTACGCTGTAATAACAATTTTCATTAGAACCGGCATTAAAGACGAGGTAACAATTTTTTAAATCAGCACAATTCATACAATAATCGCTATTTATTATATTTTTTTGTGTTGAACGACTAAACCATGGCACTTCATGCATCAATTCTCTAAACTGCTCAAAAAACGATCTTGACCAATCGTAATCTCGTCCATAATCCATTGGGTTCCAGTTATCTGACCACCAATAGTCTCTATCATAAACCTTAACTGGCGAATTTTTATGGAACATAGAAAAAATTTCTTTTTCCGTCGCATCACATTTTCTTTTGTATAGGGTTTTTTCGTTTCGCCAAGCAAGTCTTCGCTGGAGCCGGCACTCTGGGCAAAAAGTCGGCGGGGGAACTTTGATTTTGTCGTAAAATTCAAAGTCTTCGGGTTCAATCGTAAACTCTTTTTGACAATTTTGACAAGTTTTTGTTTCTTGATTCATTTTATAAAAGCTCTACAAATTCATTTATAGTTAATTCTGCTTGGAGAATAATTGATTTTAAGGTTTTTGGCGCCAATTCTTTTTTATGAAAAGGCACAACGATATGTAAATGTTTTTTAATCCCATGTCTTAAATTTATATGACTTCCTGTTTGATGATGAATATAAAAACCGACCCTCAAAAGGGCGCTAATAACTTTTTGAGAACGAAGACAAGGCAATTTGGGCATTTTATACCTTAACGGTTAATCTCATCTGAGCCACTTCTGTTTCTTTAGGTATTTCTTGTTTTATTTTCTTTAGCCCCTCAATATAACAGCTGATAGCGTCTATAGCCATCTTTCTTGCTTCCAATAGATTTTTCCCTTCGGTGACTAATCCCGGTAGCGCTGGAATGGTAACCGTGTATCCGCCATCTTCATTAAGTTCAAAAATAGCTGTGTATTGATAGATATTTTGTTTAAATCTTTTCATAACGATATTTTAGCAAAATAAATATAGGAAATCAATTTTATATCACCTCGTTTTGATAACACTTTTCGCAATAAACTACACCATCGGTTCGCCGGTTTTTTCTTCTTTTTTTATTTCTTCGGGTTTGTTTTTCTCTCCGGCGAATATTTTTTCTTTTTCCTCGGCAAGTTCGCGTTTTGCTTCTTCAAGCGGTTTTGCGTAGTTTTGCCGCGACCATTCAATTATTTCTTCGCGGTATGAACGATGCGGAGGGGAAATAACATTCAGGGTTTCGGCTGAAAAAGGATCATAAGCTTCGCCGTCTATCGTCATTTTTATGTAGAATTCCCGCACTCCCAAATTTATCATATCGCTTGCTTTGAATATCGGCGTCATTTCCGGTTCCAGTTTTTTGGCGTCTTCTCCGCCAACCCTAAAAACAACCATTGAGCCGATATTTCCTAAAACCGTCGCTAAAACGGGCGGCAAAAGTTGGGCCATATATTGATGGGCGACGACAATGTTGATTCCGTATTTTCTTGATTCGGCGAATAATTGCTCAAAAGTCGTTGTTACCACATTTTGAAACTCGTCAATATACAGGTAAAAATCCCGTCTTTCGTTTTCCGGCATGCTCGCCCTTGCCATGCCCGCCTGATAAATCTTCGTGATAAACATCGCGCCGAAAAAAGACGAATTTTCCTCGCCTAATTTTCCTTTGGAAAGGGAAATCAAAAGAATTTTTTTGGAGTTCATCGCCGTTTCAAAATCAATTTTGTTTTCCTTTTGCGCGAAGATATTGCGAAGCAGGGGATTTGAAAGAAATTGCCCGAGCTTGTTCACCAGAGGAATAATCGCTTCGGTGTCAAATTTTTCAGACCAATCGGCGAATTCAACCGCCCAGAATTTTTTAACCATTTCGTCTTCAATGTATTCTATGACTCGTTGGCGGTAGTTTCGGTCGGTCAGCATTGAAACCATTCCGCTTAAAGTTGTTTCCGGATAATCAAGCAGAGCCAAAGAGGTAAAGCGGAAAACATGCTCCAGTCGCGGCGTCCAGTTCGCGCCAAATTGTTTTTTCACCACTTCAATCATTGATTGAGTGACTTGATGTTTTAGCTCCGGACTGACATTTTTTAGAGGATTGAAAGAAACCGGCCAGTCCAAATCCGAAGGGTCAATTAAGATGACGTCTTTTATCCGTTCCTGGGGAATAAAGTCCAAAATCGCGTTTATCAAGTCGCCGTGAGGGTCAATCAGGCAAACTCCGTGTCCGTATTGAATGTCTTGCCGAATCAAAAGTTCCAGAAGTTTTGATTTTCCAACGCCGCTTTTTCCGACGACATAAAGATGCCTTCTGCGGTCGGCTCTTTTAAGGCCGAAAATGAATTTTTTTTCTTCAAAAAGCGCCTCGTAGTTTGTTTTGCCGACGAAAGAAATTCTCCATGGCTCAATTGTTCCGTAAACCGGAAGTTCGGGAGGAGGAGGAGCGCGGCGCGCCACATAAAGAAGTTTTTCCCTTGTCTTTTTATTGTCAGCCATTTTTAAAATTTTAACTCAATTTCCGGATTATTTCAATCCGATTTGGAGTTCGTATAAATTGCGATAAACGCCGTTTGGAACTTGAATAAGTTCTTCGTGTTTTCCTTGTTCGGTTATTTTGCCTT
>MHMS01000025.1:0-23293 GCA_001821615.1 Candidatus Niyogibacteria bacterium RIFCSPLOWO2_12_FULL_41_13
TAAAACCGACATTCAGAGCTTCGTTAAGCTGATATCGGGAAAACGCCTTTTGATATTCGGGTATGATTTTATCGTTGATGAATTGATTTAAGGTCATTGATTCTATGCTTTGGCGGGACTCTTTATTTGAAAAAAGATGTTTTTTAAGAGGAACGGCTGAAAGGGCGTTATCGCTTGGTTTTGGGATTATTCCGTTAAAATATTGCCCGCTCATCGCCGAAACGCGCGAGACAAGATTGCCCAGCCCCTTTGCCAAATTGCCGTTATAGAAATTTTTAAATTTTTCTTCGGTATAATCACCGTCGTCAAAAACAGGAATTTCTTTTATTAAATAAGAGCGAAGAGCGTCTTCGCCGTATTCTTCAATCAAAGGAAAAGGGTCGGCGATATTGCCGATTGTTTTTGACATTTTTTTAGCGCCAACCGTGACGAATCCATGAACAAAAATTTGTTTCGGGAGCGGCAAGCCGGCTGAAATCAGCATTGCCGGCCAGATAATCGCGTGAAATCTCAATATGTCTTTGCCGATAATGTGAAGGTCGGCCGGCCAGAATTTGTTGAATTTTGACGAATCCTTAACGGCAAATCCAAGAGCGCTTATGTAACTGCAAAGCGCGTCAAACCAGACATAAATTGTTTGAGCGCTGTCGCCGGGAACCGGAACACCCCAGCCAATATCTTTTGCCGGCCGGGAAACGCTTAAGTCTTCAAGTCCTTCGCCGATAAAAGACAAAATCTCGTTTTTTCTCGTCTCGGGAATAATTTTTAATTCGTTTTTTTCAATTAAATTTTTCAATTGTTCTTGGTAGCGGGAGAGCCGGAAAAAATAATTTTCTTCCTCAATCAGTTCCGGCCTGGTTTCGTGAATTAAACATCGCCCGTTTTCATCAAAGTCTTTTTCAGTTACAAAAGCTTCATGTCCCAGGCAATATAAGCCCTTATAAGGTTTTTTGTAAATATCTCCATTTTTTGCGAGCCGTTTCCATATTTCTTGAACAGCCGGGAAATGACGGACGCGGTCGGAAGTTCTAATGAAATCATCGTTGGAAATATTGAGTTTTTCAACAAGAATTTTTGATTTCGCGGAGTTTTCATTGACAAAATCTTCGGTATTTTTGCCGACCTCTTTCGCCGCTTTTGTTATTTTCGCGCCGTGCTCGTCTGTCCCGGTTAAAAAATAAACATCTTTTTTGAGAAGGCGATTGTAGCGGGCAATAACATCGGCTTGAACAAGTTCCAGCGCGTAGCCGAGATGAGGAGCGGCATTTACATAAACAATAGAGGTGGTAATATAAAATTTTTCTTTTTTGCTCATTTGTCGGCAACGCGTTTTCTTTCCGCCAAATCATTGGCTATTTCAATGAAAATAACCGCCATTGGCACGGCTAAGACAAAGCCGATGAAACCGGCCAGTTTGCCGCCGATGAGCAGAGCGAAAATCGCCACGAGCGGAGGAACGCCCACGGTTCTTCGCATTACCGCCGGATAAATGAGATGATTTTCAATTTGCTGAATAAGAAAATAAACGCCAATCATGATTAATCCTAAAATCGGTTCCTGCAAAAAAGCGATTACAACGGCGGGAAAAGCGGCAATAATCGGTCCAAAAATCGGAATAATTTCCAAGAGGGCGGCAAGGAGCGCCAAAGAAAGGGCGTATTTCACTTGAAGAATGGTAAGAGCGAGAAAAACCAAAGTTCCCACGATTATTCCCAGCAGAATTTGGCCCTCCAGCCAGAATCCGATTTTTTGGCTTGAACCGCGCCAGATTTTAAGAGCGTAATCTTCGTATTCTTTCGGAACGACCATCTTGATGGAATTCTCAACGCCTTTTTCCTGAAAGGAGAGATAAAAAGCTATAACCAAAATAAGAACAGCGGAAAAAATTCCGCCGAATAATCTGATTAAAGTTTGAATAAATCCTTGGCTGAAATTAGCAAGCAAGTTGCTTATTGAACCGAAGAAGTCTTGAATATTTTCAAGGAGTGAAGGCGGAATTATGGACGCGCCTTCAAGGTTTTGATTTGTCAGCGGGAGGGTTATTTTTTCAAGAAATTGGGGCGATTCAGCGGCAAAATTTTTGACTTCAAAAAAAAGCGGAGGAACAATCAGATAAAAAAGAAGAGTAAGAACGGCCAAAGAGCCGATGTAAATAAAAAGCACGGCGAACACTCTTGGAATTTTTTTGTTTTGAAACCAGTTGATTGCCGGGTCAAGGGCGTAAGCGATGACGATCGCCAATAGAAAAATAGCGACAATATCCCGAATAACAAAAAGAAAAGCCAGAACAAGGCCTAAAAAAATGAACTTAAGAATAGTGCCGGTGCTGATTTCAATAAGCTGGCGTTCCATATTGTTTTAATTATCCGCGATTTGCCTATTTTTGTAAATAAGCCCTCTGCCAGAATCGAACTGACGTATGCGGTTTACGATACCGCTGTTCTGCCACTGAACTAAGAGGGCTTGGGCGATTAGATTATCCACACTTGGAAGCTTAGCTTCCAAATAGTATAATAAATATATGAGAAAAATTCAATTTGCGAACGGCGAATATTATCACATATACAATCGCGGAGTGGATAAACGCGCTGTTTTTAATAATAACAATGATTACGAGAGATTTTTTAAAAGCATGAAAGAGTTTAATGTTGTTGAGCCAATTGGAAGCATTTATGAACGCTCATTTTCAAGAAGCCAATTTGGAAGCTTAGCTTCCAAATTGGCTTCCGGGTCGGTTGGTTTGGTAAAATTTATTTGTTATTGCCTTAATCCGAATCATTACCATTTTTTAGTCCAACAGGTAGCCGACGACGGTATTAAAAAATTTATGCATAGGATTGGCACGGGCTATACCAAATATTTTAATGAAAAATATGAGCGAAACGGCTCTTTATTTCAAGGAAGCTATAAAATTGTTCATATAGATTCAAACGAATATCTTTTGCATTTAAGCGCTTATATCAATCTAAACGATAAAGTCCATTTTTCTCAACATCAACTTGGAAGCTTAGCTTCCAAGTTGGATTTTAAGTCAAGTTGGAATGAATATGTTGAGAATATTATTGCTGGTCTTTGCGATAAGAAAGTTATTTTACAGCAGTTTAGAAATAATTTAGAATATAAAAAATTCGCGCAAGAAGCCCTGGAGTTAATTCAAGAAAGAAAAGAAATAGAAGATTTTTTATTATTAGAGTAGTCCTACTTGGAAGCTTAGCTTCCAAGTTAAAATAATGTGATATATAATATAAATAGTAAAAATACAAAAATTTTTTCATCCATTATTGTAAATAAAGATGATTATGACAGCGCGAAAAACAAAGTGAAAAAACCATTGTTCAAATTAGATAAAAAACAGCCCTCAAAACTATTTTTTAAGAAAATAGGATTACTGTTCCTTGTTCTTAATTTATTCGCATTCGTCTCTTTCTCCGCCTATGCCAGTTCGGGCGCGCCGGCCATTATCAGTTATCAGGGAAGATTGACTGATTCCGGCGGCAATCTTTTGGGAGGCTCCGGAACCACTTATTATTTTAAATTTTCCATTTGGGACAACGCAACGGTTGATTCGGGGACGCGTTTATGGCCGTCAAGCGCGCCTTCGTCTTTCGCGATAAATGTCCGCCAGGGAGTATTCAACGCGAATATCGGCGACACTGCCGCGGGGTATCCTCACGCGCTTGATTATAATTTTAACACAAACAAAGACATCTATCTTCAGGTTGAAGCTTCTTCCAACAACTCCACTTTTCAAACTTTATCTCCGCGCCAACGCGTTAGTTCCTCGGCTTTCGTTCAACTTTCGTCGGCGGTAAGCGGAACAGGTCAATCATCTTTCGGCACGACAACTCCGGTTTCAAACGCGGTTGTTACTATTGAAGCCACCACTACATCCGCCATCCCCGCTTTAATACGCGCTTCGCTGGGACAGCTGGCAAACTTGTTCAGAATTGAGGATTCCTCTTTGAATCATTTGTTTTCTATTAATTCTTCGGGCGGCATTTTTGCTTCTTCCACGCTTGCTGTTGGTTCATCCGGCGCCACATCGCTCATTATGGATAGTAGCGGCAATGTCATGATTGGGACGACGACACCGGGCAGAAAGTTTAATGTTTTTGATGTAAACAGCGTTCCTCAATTAAGGTTAAGCCAGGCAAGTTCTGTTTTTGGCGAATTTTACATTGATTCTGCCGGCGATCTCCAGCTTTCTTCAACCGGCGGGAACATTAGAATGCAAAATGAAAACCTATGGGTTTGTTCCGGCGGCAGTTGCGGAGCGAGCGCCCCGGCGGATAAAGGGAATATCATGGTGGAAACATCGGTTATTTTTGATAATAACTTTAAACTTAAAAAAGTTGGCGCATCAACAATTATGTACGATACGGCAGATAATATAATACTTGAGTTTGACGAGAGCCAGTAATATCGCATTTTGATGACCCTTCTTGAGGAACTAAAAATATTCGCAAAACATATTTTATATTGGATTTTTTCTTTTATCGGTTTTTCCTTTTTCCTTTTTATTTTCGGTTTTAAAAAAATGGCGATTTTTGGACAGAACTACATTTTGCCCCTCCCAACCGAAAATTCTTTTTCCGTTCAAGTTTTTAACAAAATCAGGCAGGACCTTCTTCCGCCGGATGTTCAGTTGGTTGTTACCAATCCGATGAGCGCTTTTGTGTCCCAAATATTGCTCTCAATGTTGTTGAGTTTTTTATTAACCGCTCCGCTTTTTATGTATAAAATTATTACATATCTTCACCCCGCTCTTTTTTTACATGAAAGGAAAGCGGTTTTATGGTCTTTATTTCCTCTTATCTTTTTATTTTTTTCTGGTTCCGCGTTTGCTTATTTTTTTCTGATTCCGGCGGTCTTTAAAACGCTTTATCCGTACGCCACGGGCATCGGCGCGGTTCCATTCTTTTCAATAAACGAATTTATCCAATATGTTTTCGGTTTAATGATTGCCGTTGGGCTGATGTTTTTATTGCCTTTATTTATGGTTTTATTGAGTTTTATGGGAATTATAAAAGCCGGCTTCTGGAGAAAAAATTGGCGACACGCATTTTTGTTTTTTCTAATCTCGTCTGCTATAATAACTCCGGATGGCACGGGAATTACCATGTTAATGCTGTTTCTTCCGTTGGCGGCGCTTTATTTTACGGGATATGTTTTTGCCAATAAGTTTAATTAAGAATACAATCAATGAAAGGGTCGATTAGTAAAAAATTAAATACAATAATAATATGTTTGGATTAGGGCTCGTAGAAATAGTAATCATTTTGGCCGTAGTGGCGGTTTTGTCTTTTCTTTACTGGAGAAGAAAGTAAGGAAGCGCAAAATATAAATTAGTAAAACATTAAATACAATAATAATATGTTTGGATTAGGGCTCCCAGAAATAGCGATTATCGTGCTGGTATTGGTGGTTTTCTTTTTTGGCGGAGAAAAATTATCGGAACTGGCAAGGGGATTGGGCAGATTCACCGGGGAATTTAAAAAGGGCAAGGAGGAAATAGAAAGAGAGATAAAAAAAGCCGAAGAAGAATTGAAATTTGACAAAAAATCTAAATAAATGGAAAGGCATGAATGAAAACAGAAGAAAATTTTTAAAAATAATATTCATCGGCGCCGGGGCTTTCTTGATGGAAAAAGTTTTAGGGCCCTTGTTTTCAAGGTTTTCAGACGATTCGTTCGCTAAAACCGATTCGTTGAATAAAACCAGTTTTAAGGATTTTCAAGTTGTTGAAAATAAAAAAAATCTATCCATTTACGACAGTTCCGGAGAAGAAGTGCTTCAGATTGATAAGGGGGGAGCATAATGTAAAAATAATCATAAGGCAATGGCGGAAAAAACAGATTGCAATAATCACAAGTGGATTCCTCTTTTGGGAATTAATAAAGGGAAAAGCGTTCCAACTTCTCTTTTTACTTGTTTAAAATGCGGAGATTTGAAGGTTGGTTCTCAGACCATTAAAATTTCCCGATTTCGTCTGGATATGGGAGAATTGCCCATAAATAATGTTGCCGGCATTAAGTTGATTGAGGCGCCGACAGCCGATCAAACCGTCTCTGGATTCATAGTCGGCATGACCTACGGCGAGTCCATTGCCAAGGGCGATCTTTTGTATTTCAAATCAGACGGAAAAGTTTATAAAGCGGACGCAAACGGAGTTTCTACTTATCCGGCGATGGGTTTGGCTTTGGCCACCGCAAGCGCTGGGTCAAATAATGTCCTCTTGCGCGGTGTTTATAGAGATGATACAAGGTATGCCTTTACCGTTGGCGGAGTGGTGTATTTGTCAACTACCGCGGGGACCGAAACGCAAACTCAACCCGCGGCAACAAATGATGTGATACAAGTAGTGGGAATTGCCACCCACGCCGACAGAATTTATTTTAATCCGTCCGCGGACTATATAACGCACGTCTAAACCCCGTTAGAGATAGGACATTAAAAATGTCTGTCGATTCGCCGTAGGCGAATCGGATCTCTAACGGGGTAAATTCCGATTAATAGGGAGTAAATATAATTTTCAATGTCGAACAACGCATTGATTTTTTTGCTGTTTTATAGTAAATTTTTTTAGAGATTATAAATTATTATTTATATGCTGTCGGTGATAATACCATCATATAAAGACCCCTTACTCCAGAAAACCATAGACTCTCTTTTGGGCAACTCGGAACTTGGCAAAGAATTGGAAGTCATCGCGGTTTTAGATGGTTATTGGCCAAATCCCCAGCTCACAGACGACCCCAGACTAAAAATTCTTCACTTGGGAAAAAATCGGGGAATGAGAGGCGCGATTAACGCCGGCGTGGCAATTTCAAGAGGTGAATACATTATGAGAACCGATGAGCACTGTGTATTTGGCAAGGGTTATGACCGGATTTTGCTGGAACGAATCAGGGATAATTGGATAGTCACTCCCAGGCGATATTTTTTGGATGTGGAGAAATGGGAAGTAATGGATATTCCTCCGGTGGATTATGAGAAGCTGGTTATTGATGAACACAGAAATAAATTCACCGGACATGCGTGGAAGAGCCGGACTATTAAAAGAAAGCATAAGATGATTGATGATACTATGGCTATGCAGGGTTCTTGTTGGATAATGAAGCGAACCTGGTGGGACCAGATAATAGGAGAACTCCAAAGCGAAGGCTACGGAACACATTATCAAGATTCAATTGAAATGGTTTTTAAGACTTGGCAGGCGGGGGGAAGATTGTTGGTGAATAAGAATACTTGGTTCGCTCATAAACACAGGAGTTTCAAACGAACCCACAACTACGGGGGAACTGAAGCCGATGCCTCGTTTGCCTACGCGCTTAATCTTTGGAAGGATTATTATGAAATAATTAGAAAACAATGGGGGGTATGAAAATTTATATCACAGGAGTGGCGGGATTTTCTGGGTCGCAGAGAGATTTAAAAGGAGATTGGATTGTTTCAATTTTATGCAAGACCTAACTATAATATATTTAACCGCCAGCCAAATTCCTGAATCATTCGCGGAATATCAAAGGAAAATTTTACTTGAAGCGGCGGGAGATTACCCGATAATAAGCATATCTCGCGAACCCTTAGATTTCGGAACGAATTTGCTTGATGATGGCGAGAAAAGATACTCTAATATTTACAGACAAATGTTAAGAGCGGCCAAGGTCGCGACTACCTCTTTCGTAGCCATAGCCGAAGATGACACTTTGTATCCAAAGGAACATTTTAACTTTTACCGGCCGGAAAAAAACACTTTTGCTTACAATCAAAACCGCTGGGCGTTATTTACTTGGGGAAAGCCGACTTATTCTTGGAGAAACAGGAAAAGCAATTGCTCGCTTATCGCGCCAAGAGAGTTGATGATAGAAGCGCTTGAAGAAAGATTTGCCAAATATCCGGGCGACACCATGCCTCCTCAATATGTTGGGGAGTTGGGCAGAGAAAGGGTTGATAGATGGCTTGGGGTGACAATCAGAAAGTCGGTTGAAGTTTATTCCGAGGTTTCCATCATCCAAATTAACCACGATGACGCGACTGAAGACAGACAAAAACGATATAGAAAAGCCCTCGGGCCGATGAAGGCATACGATATCCCATTTTGGGGTAAAGCGGAAGATTTAATAAAAAACTATAAATAATAAACCATGGAACTGAAAGAATATTTACACACGACGTATACAGATAGCGGGCAACAGAGGCCGATTCGGATAAATAAAATCAATCGTGATTATCTTCCGGAACTTCTTGCAAAATTTAATATGACTAAAGGGGCGGAAATCGGCGTCGCAAAGGGGAAGTATTCAGAAATGATGTTTAAGAAAATTCCCAATCTTGAACTTCTCTGCGTTGATATGTGGGAAGTCGAGGAAGATAAGGCAAACCAAAGTAAGGGCCAGTCTTACGTTGATTATACTTATGAGAATACAAAACGACGATTAGCTCCATTCAAAGCCAGAATCATTAGAGGGAAGAGCATGGATGTAGTGCGCAATATTCCTTATGAATCTTTGGATTTTGTTTACATCGATGCCAACCATGAATTTGATTTTGTAATGTCGGACATTATTGAGTGGTCAAAGCGAGTAAAGAAGGGTGGATTGGTCGCCGGGCATGATTACATCAAGACCAGATATTTTGGAGTAATAGAAGTAGTTAACACATACACGCGGGCTCATGGGATTTATGATGTTTTTCTAACTAAAGAACGCTCTCCGAGTTGGTTTTTTTGTAAATAATATACTAATAAAGCTAAACGATGGAATTTTCAAAATACAAAAAATTCGGCGCATATCATTGGAAACAATACGAAGATAAGAATACGAAGTATTTCCGCCACGCCAACCGCGTAAAAGAGTGGATAAAAGAGAAAAATGTTCTGGACATAGGCGCGGGAGACGGCAAAATAACTCATCTTCTGGGCATAAAAGGATTGGACAATGAACCAGAAGCGGTAAGACTGGCGCAGGAAAAGGGCGCTGATGTGATATTGGGCGATGTTTATCATTTGTCTTTTAAGGACGAGGAATTTGACGCGGTGTTTATGGGTGATGCGCTGGAGCATTTTGAATTTCCGCGCCAAGCGTTGAAAGAAGCCAAAAGAGTTTTAAGAAGCTATCTATATCTGGCTACGCCCGAAAAGGGAACTAATAAAGATAAGTTCCATTATCAGGAATGGACGCCGGAAGAATTAAAAGAGCTGGTTGAAAGCGAAGGATTTGCATTGGAAGGGGAGATACTAGTTGTTCCAAAAGATAAAAGGATATACGGAAAATTTAAAAAAAGTACGCCGATAAAGCAAATCACAAGAGAAGAAAGAACGCAAAAATATAAAAACATGAGTACGGAAATGGAGACCAGTTCCCATTTTCCCATGCTCATAAAAACGGTTCAAATGACCAAAGGGACAGTAGTGGAATTAGGCTCCGGCATATTCAGCACCCCCTTGCTTCATTGGTTATGTTTGGGAAGAAAACTGATAACTTATGAAAGTTATCCTCATTATTACGAACTTGCCAAGAAATTTAAGAGCGAGAACCACGATATTCGTTTTGTGAATAATTGGGACGAGGTGGAACTTAGCGAGCATTATAGCGTGGTTTTGATAGACCATAGCCCCAAAAGGCCGAGAAACAGAGGGCAGGACGCCATCAAATTCAAAGATAAGGCGGATTATATCGTCATCCACGATACGGGGCCAAAAATTGAAGCGAAGTACGGTTATGACAAAGTCTGGCCTCATTTCAAATATCGCCGCGATTGGAAAGAATGCCCGCATTGGACGACGGTTGTGAGCAACTTTAAAGATTTATCAAATTTATAAAAGAATGAATGCCTTGGATTACATAATTAAAAATTTATAGAGAAGATGGAACTAACGGATGTAATAAAAAAAAGAAAATCGGTTAGGTCTTTCCAAAAGATAGATGTTCCCAACGAAATATTGGAAGAAATTATCGCTTTGGCTCGGACATCTCCGTCAGCGGGAGCCATAAGAGGATATAAGGCAATAATCACCAAAGAAAAAATAGTCAGAATTGACGCGCCTGTTTATTTGGTGATTTGCGCCAACCCCGAAGCGTATGTTTCCCGTTACGGTGAAAGGGGCAAAAATCTTTATTCAATTCAGGATGCGACGATATTTGGCGCTTATGTTCAATTGTTGCTTGTAGACGGGGGTTTGGCGTCAGTGTGGATAGGGGCGTTTCGCGAAGACAAAATTAAAAATACCCTTAATATAGAAAAACATTTAAAGCCAATAGCGATAATCGCGTTAGGGCATTCATTATGAATTACGATTTAAGCATTTTAATCCCGGGCAGAAATGAAATGTTTCTCAAAAAAACCATTGAGGATATTCTGGCTAATATAGAAGCGGACACGGAAGTCATAGCGGTGGAGGACGGGCAATGGTCCGACCCGGGCATTCCCCAATATGAAAGAGTCAATGTAATTTATTTGCCGGAAAGCATCGGGCAAAGGGCGGCAATCAACATGGCTTGCCGCCTTTCCAAAGCCAAGTATGTAATGAAAATAGACGCTCACTGCGCTTTTGACAAAGGTTTTGACAGGAAGATGTTAGAAGCGTTTAAGGAAACAGGAGACAATGCGACAATGGTGCCGACGATGCGGAATCTACACGCTTTTGACTGGGTCTGTCCGGACGGACATCGCCGATACCAAAGTCCCTCGGGTCCCTGCAAGGTCTGCCTGCCGTCAGGCAAGGAATGCGGCAAAGAGACAACGCGGGACATATTGTGGGTCGGCAAGTTAAGACCCCAAAGCAATTCGTATTGTTTTGATTCCGAACCGCACTTTCAATATTTTAGAGAATACACAAAACGGCCGGGATATGGGGGAGACTTGACCGAAACAATGTCTTTGCAGGGTTCGTGCTGGATGCTTACCAGAGATAAGTACTGGGAGCTTGATGTTTGCGATGAGAATTTTGGCAGTTGGGGCAGTCAAGGCATAGAAGTGGCGGTAAAAACCTGGCTTTCCGGCGGCAGAGTGATGGTAAACCATAAGACTTGGTACGCCCACCTTTTTAGAACGCAAGGCGGGGATTTTGGATTCCCGTATCCCCAGTCCGGCAAACAAGTGGACCACGCCAAGAAACACGCCAAAGACTTATTTTTTAATAATAAATGGCCGAAACAAAAACATTCCCTTTCTTGGCTAATAGAAAAATTCTGGCCGGTGAAGGGGTGGACGCAAGCCGACCTTGATAATCTAAAGAAAAGCGAATCCTAATTTAAGTTATCCACTTTTAAGTTGTTTGACCGGATATTGATAACAATATACAATAGAAGTAAGAAAATATAGCACTTCCATCAAACATTATGGATAACCTCATAGCCAAATTATACCAATCTCAAAAAACGGTTCTGACAACTAAAGATATTGCTTTGATTTGGCAAGAAACTAGCCAGCCGAATTTAAAAGCCAAAATATCTTATTATGTAAAGCAGGGGGATTTATTCCGGTTGACCAGAGGGGTATTTGCCAAGGACAGAAACTACAATTCAAGAGAACTGGCCGCAAGTTTATACACCCCTTCCTATATTAGTTTTGAGACGGTGTTGCGGGACGCCGGCATCATCTTTCAGCACTACGACACTATTTTTGTAGCCGGTCCGTGGCCAAAAACCATGAAGATTGATAACCATATTTTTACCTTCAGAAGTCTAAAAAACGAAATCTTGTTTAATCCAGCCGGAACTTCGTTTAATGACAACTATAATATTGCCAGCCCGGAGAGAGCGTTTTTAGACACAATCTATTTATTCTCCCAATATCACTTTGATAATCTGTCTCCCCTTAATTGGGAAAAATGTTTTGAGTTGGCGCCGATGTACAAAAATAAACAGATGCTCAAGCGATTAATTAAATATCAGAAAAATCATGCTCAATAAAGAAAAACATCAACTGGTTATGGGGCAGATTTTGAAAGATATATATACCAATGTTTCAATTGCTCCGCTTTTGGGTGTTAAAGGCGGCACATGCGCGCATTTTTTTTATGGCTTGCCGCGATTTTCAGTGGATTTGGACTTTGATTTGTTTTCAACCGATGAGGCAACGCAAAAATTGGTGTTGGAAGCGGTAAAAAATATTCTAGAAAAGCACGGCGAGATTAAAGATAGCCGTATTAAACGAAACACGATTTTCTTTCTTCTTTCCTACGGTGATATTGACCATAATATTAAAGTTGAGATAAGTATCAGAATACATATACCCGATATCCAAGAGCGCTACGAGCTCAAAGAATATCTCGGTATTTCTATGCTGGTTGGGAAAAAAGATTATTTGTTTGCGAGTAAACTTGCCGCGCTGACTTCGCGCGGCGAAATAGCCATGCGCGATATATACGATATTTGGTATTTTGCTAAAAATAATTGGGATATCAACACTGAAGTTCTTAATGCAAGAACTAATAAAACCACCAAAGAACAGCTTGCTGATTGCATTGCTGTTATAGAAAAAGTGAAAGACAATCAAATACTGCGAGGACTCGGAGAACTTTTAAACGAAAAAGAAAAAACCTGGGTAAAGACCAATCTAAGAAAAGAAACCGTCTTTTTACTGAAAAACTACATGTCTGTAGAGAAAACGAAGCGATATTTCAGCAAATAACCATGGAAAATATAACAACAGGAATAATTTAACATAAAAAATGGCCATAGCATTTTTATCTCAGGGAGCCGGCGTATCCACGCAAACTAGCGGAACAGCTCTCTCGCCACTTTGCCCCGCAACAGTAACTGCCGGGGATATCCTTATCGCCCACGCTATGTGGGAAGGCACTTCGGAATCGCCGTCCGGTGTCGCTTCTCCGCCAAGCGGTTGGACTTTGCTTGCCGGCCCGCAAAATCTCGGCGCCACAGCCGTATCAAGGCACTGGGTGTGGGGAAAAATCGCGGCTGGAACAGAAGACGGAACAGCTGTGACGCTGGATTCTGGAATGGCAAGCGCAAACCAGCGCGGCGCGCGCATTTATTCATTCTCCGGGCGCGTGTCCGGGACTATTACTGAATTATGCGCGGGATTCTCGGCAACCGCGCACAATACCGACCCGCAGATGCCGACGGTTACCACGACTATTGCCGGCGCATTGGCTGTGGCTTTGGTGGCGCAGAACGATAACAATGCTCAAGCCAGCGCAACAGGCGAAACAGGCGGCGACTGGACGGAAGCTGTCGCAGATTATACGGCGGCCCTTACACCCGGACTTGCGCTTCAGTTGCAGAGGGCTACGCCTACCGCAGACCCCGGAACAATTAGCGGCGGAGCTTCAGCTACTACAAACGACCCCTGCGGCGTTATAGGTTTTCAAATCAAGCCGCATATCAATTCGCCGTCTTCGTCGGTAAGTTCCTCGGTGTCATCTTCTCCCAGTTCGTCTATCAGTCCGTCTTCCAGCGTCAGTTCCTCGGTTTCTTCCTCGGTTTCCTCGTCAATCAGCCCGTCAAGTTCGGTTTCTTCGTCCGTTTCTTCTTCGCCCAGCTCGTCAGTCAGTCCCAGCTCCAGCGTCAGCAGTTCAGCAAGCTCTTCTGAATCTTCATCTGTTTCAAGTTCAGTCTCAAGTTCGGTCTCGCCAAGTTCATCAGTATCAAGTTCGGTGTCAAGCAGTCCGTCAAGTTCGGTCTCGCCAAGTTCATCGGTATCAAGTTCGGTGTCAAGCAGTCCGTCAAGTTCGGTAAGTCCTTCTTCTTCGGTTTCTAGTTCAGTTTCAAGTTCTGAATCAAGTTCAGTCAGTTCCAGTCCCTCCAGCTCGGTCAGTCCCAGCTCCAGCGTCAGCAGTTCGGTCTCAAGCTCGCCGTCCTCTTCGGTTTCTCCGTCCAGCTCGATTAGTTCGTCGGTCTCCAGTTCGGTCTCAAGCTCGCCGTCCTCTTCGGTTTCAAGTTCGGTGTCTCCAAGCTCTTCAGTGTCGTCATCAGTTTCTTCCTCGCCATCGTCTTCGGTCAGTCCGTCGTCATCGGTTTCTTCTTCCGTCTCAAGTTCGGAATCCTCTTCAATCTCATCTTCGCCTTCTTCATCCGTCTCTCCCTCAAGTTCCGTCAGCTCCTCTGTTTCTTCTTCGCCCAGCTCATCCGTCAGTCCCAGTTCCAGCGTCAGCAGTTCGGTAAGCTCTTCTGAATCTTCATCTGTTTCAAGCTCTCCTTCAAGTTCAGTCTCGCCAAGTTCATCGGTATCAAGTTCGGCGTCAAGCAGTCCGTCAAGTTCGGTCAGTCCTTCTTCTTCGGTTTCTAGTTCAGTTTCTTCATCAGTGTCTTCCTCGGTTTCCTCCTCGCCGTCAAGCTCCGTGTCTCCATCTTCATCGGTTAGCTCCTCCGTCTCTTCATCGCCGTCTTCCAGCGTCAGTTCGTCTGTTTCGTCGTCTGTTTCTCCGTCAAGTTCTGTTTCCAGCTCGGTTTCCAGCTCGCCTTCAAGTTCAGTAAGCCCTTCTTCTTCGGTCTCTTCGTCAGTCTCCTCGTCTGTCTCTTCCTCTGTTTCCAGTTCGCCTTCCTCGTCTGTCAGTCCTTCTAGCTCGGTCAGTTCCTCGGTTTCCAGCTCGCCGTCCTCTTCGGTTTCTCCGTCTAGCTCGGTTAGTTCGTCGGTCTCCAGTTCGGTCTCAAGCTCGCCGTCCTCTTCGGTTTCAAGTTCGGTATCTCCAAGCTCTTCGGTGTCCTCATCAGTTTCTTCCTCGCCATCGTCTTCGGTCAGTCCATCGTCATCGGTTTCCAGTTCCGTCTCCAGTTCGGAATCCTCTTCAATCTCATCTTCGGTTTCTTCATCGGTCTCTCCCTCAAGTTCCGTCAGCTCCTCTGTTTCCTCTTCGCCCAGCTCATCCGTCAGTCCCAGTTCCAGCGTCAGCAGTTCGGTAAGCTCTTCTGAATCTTCATCTGTTTCAAGTTCAGTCTCAAGTTCGGTCTCGCCAAGTTCATCGGTGTCAAGTTCGGTGTCAAGCAGTCCGTCAAGTTCGGTCAGTCCTTCTTCTTCGGTTTCTAGTTCGGTTTCTTCATCAGTGTCTTCCTCGGTTTCCTCGTCTGTTTCCTCATCAATCAGCCCGTCAAGTTCGGTTTCTTCGTCCGTTTCTTCTTCGCCCAGCTCGTCAGTCAGTCCCAGTTCCAGCGTCAGCAGTTCAGTAAGCTCTTCCGAATCTTCATCGGTTTCAAGCTCTGTCTCAAGTTCGGTCTCGCCAAGTTCATCGGTGTCAAGTTCGGTGTCAAGCAGTCCGTCAAGCTCGGTAAGCCCTTCAAGCAGTGTGTCTAGTTCAGTCTCGAGTTCCCCGAGTTCTTCGGTAAGTCCATCGTCCAGCGTCAGCTCGTCGGTCTCCAGTTCGGAATCATCGTCGGTTTCATCGTCTGTTTCCTCGTCAGTTTCCCCAAGTTCCAGCGTTAGCAGTTCGGTCTCAAGCTCGCCGTCCTCTTCGGTTTCTCCGTCCAGCTCGGTTTCTAGTTCCGTCTCCAGTTCGGAATCATCATCGGTTTCCTCGTCTGTTTCCCCCTCCTCATCCATTTCCAGCTCGGTCAGTTCTTCGCCTTCGTCTTCGGTTTCCAGTTCGGCCTCTTCGTCTGTCAGCCCGTCGTCTTCAATTTCTTCTTCTCCTAGTCCTTCCGTGCCGGCTTCAGAACTAAAAACAATAAATGGCCTAAACGAAACCTTAATAAAAACAGTTAATGGATTGGCAAGAGCGTCAATAAAGACCGTAAACGGATTAACTTGGAATGGATAATTAGAAGATAGAATTTAGAATTATGAATAATGAATTATGGATAACGAATCAAGAATTATGAATCATGAAAATAACAAAATAAGAAAGTTTACCGATTTGAATACTTGGAAAGAGGCGCACAAGTTAGTTTTAGTAATTTATGAAGAAACTAAGAATTTCCCAAAAGAAGAAACATTCGGACTCGTGAGTCAGATGAGGCGCTGCGCGGTGTCCATTACATCTAATATCGCGGAGGGATTCAGCAGGCAATCGTACAAGGAAAAAACCCAATTTTATTCAATGGCGCAGGGCTCATTAACAGAATTGCAAAGTCAGTTATTGGTGGCGAAAGATGTCGGGTTTATTTCAGTAGAAAAATACCGAGAAATCGAAAATCAGTTAATTATTTGTCATAAACTTTTGAACGCTTTAATCAAAAAATCAAAAATCATTCATAATTCATAATTCATAATTCAAAATTCATAATTCAATAATTCTCCTTGAAATCTTGGGTTGTGGATGAAATATCATCTTAGATGGAGTATAATAAAACCATGCATCGGAAAATTGTGGATTTTATAAAATATAATAATGCTTTCACTATCATTTTTGTCCTGCTTTTTTTTGGTTTCGGAATAGGTTTTGCCGCCAATCCCGAGATGCGCGATGCTGTTTATTCCAGCGAAGAAATCATAGTTTCCGTTGATAATGGTCGGATTGTTTCGGCTGATTTGGATAATTTTGATTTTAATTTGAGGATAAATTCCATTACCGAGGATGATAAAAATTATTACGCCGCTTATTCATATCAAACATTGGCAATTAAAGATGATTTTTGGCAAAACAAAGAAATAGAAAAAACCTTGACGGTGAGCAAGGAGGCCTTGGGCGGGAAAGACCTCGGGCTTTATGTGGCGGAAGAGTTAGGGGAGAATATCAGATATGAATTGTCTTATTTAAAGAGAGTTCAAAAATTGGAAAAAGAAAAAGGAGAATCCCGGAAAATAGTCGCGGTGACATATTCCGGCCTTGTCGGAAAGTTATTAAATCCCAAAGAAGAAGTTATAGAGGGCTATAATCCGGTTATACCGGAAGTTGTTCCAGAAGAAGTTCCCGTTACGGCAGAATTGAATCTGGCGGCGATTGTGGTTTCCACAACTCCGCCGCAAACAGAGCCCGCGCAAGAAGCGGCTTCAACTCCCCAGCCTTCGCCAGAGGCTTTGGCAGGCGAGGCATTGCCCGCTCCGGAAGAAATGATTAATGAAGGATTAGTTCAGGAAGTAGTGGAGGGACTTTTACAAGAACAAGCAACTTCAACTCCAGCATCAGAACCAGTCGCGTCTGCGTTGGAAGCTACTTCTACCTCGGAAGTCATTCAACAGCCAGCGCCCGAAACCACTTCTGCTACTTCCGCGCCCGAAGTCGTTTCTACCCCGGAAGCGGTTTCCCAGCCTTCGCCAGAGGCTTCGGCGGGCGAGGCATTGCCCGCGCCGGAAGAAATGCAGGCAACCTCAACTCCAGCGTTAGAGCCGGCCGCGTCTACAACACCGGAAGTTATTCAAGCGCCGGCGATTGAAGCTACTTCCACGCCGACTTCCACACCGGAAGTTATTTAGAAGGAACCAGCGATTTAATGTGTCTAAAAAATTAAAATTTATCATAATATTGTTTTTGTTTCTCGTGGCTTCTTTTGCTTCCGCGGATGAATTTACTTCTACTAATTATAAAGTTTTGGAGCCGGTGATGTTTTCCGGCGCTTATTCTTCTTCCACCGGCTACCAGCTATTCGGCGCAATTTCACAGATATCAATTGGCACGAGCACGGCGGCGAGTTTCGGCATTAACGCCGGATTTTTATATTTTCCCACAGCGACTACTCCTGTTGTTTCCGCCACTGCCGGTAATGGACAAGTTGCTTTAAGCTGGAGCGCTTCGCAAGGATATTTGGGTTGGACAGCGTCTGGTTATAATGCGGGGCAATCAACAACTTCCGGCGGACCCTACGCTTATTCATCTTCTTTGGGCAATGTCACAAGTTCTGCTCGCGCGGGTCTTACAAACGGTACTACTTATTATTTCGTAATAAGAGTGGAAGACGCTTTTGGTAATTCCATCGCCACTTCCACCGAAGTTTCAGCCACGCCGACCGCGCCGTCAGGAGGCGGAGGGGGCGGCGGAGGCGGGGGAGGCGGAGGCGTTCTGCCTGAAACAGCAGTTGTCTTTTCCGGTCGGGCTTATCCCAAAAGCGCGGTAACACTGCTTAAAGACGCCCAAATAGCGGCAACATCCATTGCCGGTAGTGATGCCAATTTTTCAATCAAGCTTTCCGGGCTCTCGGCTGGAAATTACATTTTTGCCGTCTATAGCGAAGATTCAAAAGGCATTAGGTCGTCTCTTCTAACTTTTCCCGCAAGCGTAACAAGCGGCGCCACCACCAATGTTGGCGGCATTTTTATCGCGCCGACTATCGCGGTGGATAAAAGCGAAGTTAAACGCGGCGACAACATCGCGATTTTCGGGCAATCGGCTCCACAGGCCGATATTGTTGTTTCGGTTAGTTCCGATGAAGAATTTTTTGGTAAAATAATTTCGGATAAAGATGGCATTTATTTGTATAATTTTGACAGCAGTTTTGTTGATTACGGCTCTCATTATGCTAAATCCAAGGCATCCATTGGAAATCAAGCGGTTAGCAGTTTTAGTAGTGTAATAAGTTTCAAAGTGGGCACAAAAAATGTGCTTGCTCAACTACCGACAACAGTACCAGCAAAAGGTGATTTGAACGGCGATGGACGCGTGAATCTTGTTGATTTTTCCATTGCCGCGTATTGGTACAAACGGACGCTTTCCGCGGAGTTTAAGCCAAAAGAAATAGAGCGACTAAACGGCGACGGAAAAGTGGACTTGGTAGATTTTAGTATTATGGCGTTTTATTGGACGGGATGATTATGCATCAATTTTTATACAAAATTTTATTTATATTTTCTCTTGGCCTTATATTGCCACAGATGGTTTTTGCCGCTCAAATTTCATTTGATGCAAAAACAACGCAAGCACAAGTTGGCAAAAATTTTGAGGTAACTCTATTTGTGAACACCGAGCAGGAAAATATCAACGCTTTCGAGGGGAAAATAATCTTTCCCAACGACCTTTTGGATTTAAAAGAGATACGGGATGGAAATACTATTGTAAATTTTTGGATTGAGAAGCCTAAAGCGCAGGATAATGCGATTGTATTTTCTGGCGTTACTCCGGGCGGATTCAACGGCAGGAATGGTTTGATTTTCTCGGCAATTTTTGAGGCAAAAAAAGAAGGGGTCGTTAAATTCGAAGTTAACGATGTAAGAATTTTGCGGAATGACGGAATTGGTTCTATGGCGGCTGTGTCGGTAGCCCCTTTTGAGGTGGTGATTTCTAAAAAAACACAGGTCGAAATTCCTGCAATTCCGAAAATAGAAGATCGCGAGCGGCCAGAATTATTCGTGCCAGAGATTGCAAGAGATGAATCAATTTCTGGCGGCAAATGGTTTATTGTTTTCGTTACTCAAGATAAAGCTTCGGGCATTGACCATTATGAGATAAAGGAATCGCGCCAGAGGTTTTTTATCATATTTCAAAAGTGGTCTCAAACAGAAAGCCCATATATTTTGCAAGATCAAGAATTGCGAAGCTATGTTTTTGTGAAAGCCGTTGATAAAGCCGGCAACGAAAGAATGGTGAAAATCAATCCGCAAAATCCGCTTGGATGGTACGAAAATTACGAGAATTGGCTTATAATTGTATTGGGGCTTGTTATTGCCTACGCAATTAAAAAATTTTTATGGAGGAGATATTTAAAAAAGTAAAGGGTTTGCTAATTAGCAGTGCGTTGCTGTTTATTGTTTTTGGCGTTTTGCCCGCAACCGCAGAAGCGGCGACTTTGTATTTTTCTCCTTCTTCGGGAACGCATGCGATTGGCGCCCCATTTACAGTAAGCGTTTATATTTCAAGCGCCGATCAAGCAATAAATGCGGCTTCGGGAGTTATTTCATTTCCGACCGATAAACTATTGGTTGAGTCAATTTCTAAAAGCAGCTCTGTTTTTAGCTTGTGGGTTCAGGAACCTTCTTTTTCTAATTCAGCCGGCACGGTCAATTTTGAAGGAATTGTTTTAAATCCCGGCTATATCGGTTCGGTCGGAAAAGTCTTAACTCTAAACCTTAGGGCAAAATCAGCCGGTTTAGCTTCTTTGAATTTTTCTTCCGGTTCGGTTCTCGCCAACGACGGAAAAGGCACTAATATCTTAACGAGCTTGGGAAGCGCGAGTTTTAATTTTGAATCGCGGGAGATTCCCGTTGCCGTTACCGCGGAAGGCGTTCCGCCCGCGCCGAAAATTTCTTCGCCCACTCATCCCGATGAGTCAAAATGGTATAATAATTCAAAGCCGAAATTCGTTTGGGATTTGCCCGAAAGCGTTATTGCCGCGAGATTATTGTATGACAAAAATTCTGATTCCCGGCCTACGGTTTTATACGAGCCGCCAATCTCGGAAAAAGAACTTGACGAAGCAAAAGACGGAATTTATTATTTTCACGCTCAATTAAGAAACAAAGCCGGCTGGGGCAAAATATCCCATTTTAAATTTCAAATTGACACTGTTCCGCCGGAGCCCTTTGCGATAAAATTTGTTGACGGAAAAGAAATCGACAACTCCCAGCCAACTATCGCTCTCGAAGCCAAAGACAACCTCTCGGGGATTGATTACTATAAGATAAAAATCGGGGAAGGCGATTTTTTTGATGTTCGGCCGGAAATTTCAGCCAGCGTTCTTTTTACTTTGCCGCGCCAATCTCCGGACAAAAGAACAATTACGGTTCAGGCGTTTGACAAAGCCGGAAATTACGCCGTTGCTACCGACGAATTTATTGTCAAACCAGTCCAGCCTTTGGAAATCGTCAAAGAATCAAAGCTCGGGAGAATTCAGGATGTCTGGTCTTGGACGATTAGTTTATTTATAATGGCGATTATTCTCGCCGGCCTCGTTATTCTTTTCCTGTTTGTTTTTTGGTGGGGGAGAAGCAGGTTGTCTTTATTGAAAAAGAAGGTAAGCAAGGAAAGCAAAGAGGCGGAAGAAGCTTTACACAGCGCGATTGTTTTGTTAAAAGAAGATATTGAAAAACAAGTTAAAACATTGGAGACGACAAAACGGCTGCGGAACCTGACCGACGAAGAAGAAAAAATCATAAAACATTTTAAAAAAGATTTGGACGACGCCGAAAAATTCGTCCGAAAAGAAATTAAAGACATTGAACAAGAAGGAAAATAATATTGGGATTTAATGAATGATTGGGAAATATGGACAAGAATATAATCAATATTTTGATAGGCCAACATAATGTTTTAAAGCGGCAAACAGCCGGCATTAAAACGGAATCGCAAAAAGACGCGGCGGATTTCACGGCGATTTTCGCCGGATTAAAAGAATTTGAAAAGTCCTTCGCCGGCCATCTTGAACTTGAAAACAATTTTTTCTATCCCAATCTTCTCCGGAAACTTGAAAGCAGAGGAGTTGATATGCGCGAAATTCGCAAGTTTATTGACGAAATGAAGCAGATTGAAAAGGATGTTTACGGTTTTCTCGGAAAATACGACACGGCCGAAAAAATAGAGAAAAATTTCGGGCCTTTTGAGCCGGACTTGAATGAAACAATAGTCGTTCTTCTTATCCGGATTTATTCGGAAGAAAACGGCGTTTATTTGTCTTGGGAAGATTAAGTTTATGCCCAGTAAGACAAAATCGAATGCTAAATCTAGTTTCTTGCCGAGCATAAACATGTATTATTACCAAATCATATTTAAACATAATAGTCGGATGCTTACTTGCGGATTTAGCAAGAAATATTCGATTTAGTCTTACTGGGTATGTTTATTCTTATCGGTCTTGGCAATCCCGGAAAGGAATACGAAGGCACGCGGCATAACGCGGGAAGAGAAGCGGCGGTATATTTCGCGAAAAAAGAAAAATTGGGCGAATTTGAGGAGGACAAAAATCTTCAGGCCCTGGTTCTTTTGTCAAAATTAAAAAAAGAGAAAATTTTAATGATTTTGCCCGAGACCTTTATGAACAATTCCGGAAAGACAGTCAAGGCGCTTTTTGACAAAAAAATTCTGAAAAAAACAAAAAATAAAGAAATTAAAAATTTTGCTCTCCTTCACGACGATTTGGACATTCCTCTGGGCAAATTCAAGATTTCTTTTGGCAAAAATTCGGCCGGTCACAAAGGTGTGGAGTCCGTAATCAGAGCTTTAAAAACAAAAAAATTCATCAGGATAAGAATAGGCATTTCTCCCGAAAGAAAACCGGATTCCAAGAAAATTTTAAATTTTATAATCGGCAGGTTTAGCGCGAAGGAAAAAGAAATTTTAAACGGAGTTTTCAAAAAAATTCACTTAGCTATTCAAGCCATTGTTTCAGAAAGGGTTAGCCGTTAAGTTTCAGAATCAATTTTTGTTTCTTAGGTTCCAAAGATTCTATATTAAAGGAATAGTTTTTCCCGAGTTCCAATTTTTTTTCGGTTTTTGGCAATAATCCGGCTATTCCTCCTTGCTCAACATTTATCAAAGCTCCGTATTTTTCAAGCTTGCTTACAACGCCGGCGATAATATCTCCTTCTTTGTATTTTTTTTCCATTTCCCCCCAAGGGTCGGGTTCCATGGCTTTTATTGAAAGAAAAATTTTGCCGTTTTCAATTTGAATGATTTTCGCTTTTATTTTTTGCCCGACTTTGAAAAGAGACGCGGGGTTTTCAACCAGTCCCCAGCTAAGTTCGGATATGTGCGAAAGGGCTTCAATCCCGGGTTCAATTTTTACGAATATGCCGAAATTAGCCGTACCGCTTACTTCTCCTTCAATTTCCTCTCCGATTTTGTACTTTGATATTTTTTCATTGATTTCTTCGGAGTTCAATTCTTTTTCGGAAAAAATAAGCTTCTCCTGATCCTTGTCGGCGTCAATTATCGTCACTTTAAAAGTTTCTCCGACAAGTTTTTTAAGCGCCTCAAGGATTTTGTCTTTGTCGCCGCTTTCAATCTTCGGGTAGTGTTCCGATTTCAATTGCGAAGTGGGCAAAAATCCTTGGAGTTCGTTGAAATTTAAAATCAAGCCGCCTTTATTGGCGTCTTCCGCCCGCAATTCCACCGGCGTTTGTTTTTTCATAAAGTCTTCCGCTTTTTCCCAGGCGGTTTCCAGACCGGCGTTTTTCGGCGAGAGTTCAACATACTGGTCTTCGTTTTCAACAACCAAAACTTTCACATAAATTTTGTCTTCGGTTTTTAATTTATTAACCAGATTTTTCGCTTTCATCAATTCGGCGCCGTAAATCGCGCCAATGCCGAATTCGCCCAAATCAACAAAGAGCCGCGATTTTTCCATGGATAAAACTTTACCTTCCAAAACATCTCCCTGTTTAAGAACGGATAGGGGATATTTTTTTAAAAGATAATTCATCGCCCCTGAATATTGGATAGGCATACCCAGTAAGACTAAATCGAATATTTCTTGCTAAATCCGCAAGTAAACATCCGACTATTATGTTTAAATATGATTTGGTAATAATA
>MHMS01000025.1:23313-65750 GCA_001821615.1 Candidatus Niyogibacteria bacterium RIFCSPLOWO2_12_FULL_41_13
ATTTTGTCTTACTGGGCATAATCAATAATTATAATAAAATAATTTTTATTTGCAAATACCCGACCCCGTTAGAAGCCGCGGACGCCTTCCATTATTATCCACAAATTTATAATTGGACAAAAGAAGGAAATTCATTGTATTATAAGCTTAAAATCGCTAAGTCCGCGTCTTGCTTCTAACGGGGTTGACAAAGTTTGATATTTTGCTAAATTAAATACAATATTTCGTGTTAAGCTTTTCTTCTTCAGCAACTCAAAATTAAATAGGTTTTAGGGTCGTTTAAGGCCCCTAGCGCAAACAGGGGGAGGGATTTTTATGTTTTAAATTTAAACATCATTTTTTAAACAATGGCATCAAAGCTTCCCAAAAAATATTTTACAAAATTTAAAAAACCGCTCGTTGACCTCCCGAATCTGATTGAATTCCAAAAAGATTCATTTAAGTGGTTTCGCGAAAAGGGTTTAAAAGAGCTTTTTGAAGACATTTCGCCGATTAAGGATTTCACGGAGAAAGAACTGGAACTCCATTTCATTGATTATAGCATCGGCGAGCCGAATTACGACGACCAATACGCGAAAGACCACAATCTTTCTTACGAGGCTCCGTTAAAAACGCGTTTTTCCCTCGTTAATAAAAGAACGAAGGAAAAAAAAGAGCAGGAGGTTTTTTTCGGAAATATTTTTTTAATGACCGAACGGGGAACTTTCGTCATAAACGGCGTTGAGCGAGTCTTGATTTCCCAATTGGCCAGGTCATTCGGCGTTTATTTCAATTCCGTTTTTTACCGCGGCAAAAATTATTTCGGCGCCAAAATCATCCCCAGCCGCGGCTCCTGGATTGAAATCCAGACAGAACCAAACGGCGTCATCTACGCCCGAATAGACCGCAAAAGAAAATTTCTCGTCACTTCTCTTTTGCGGTTTTTTAATTTGGAAAAAGACCAGGATATTAAAGAATGCTTTAAGGAGCGCGATAGAGGGGAGATAAAATTTATTGACGAAACAATCAAAGAAGACCCGGCGAAAAGCCAGAGCGAAGGGATTGCGGAAATGTATTCAAAAATAAGGCCGGGCGAGCCGGCGAGCCCCGAAGCGGCGAAAGAATTCATCTCAAAAATGTTTTCCAAAGAGCGTTACGACCTTTCATTGGCGGGAAGACACCGCTTAAATCGCCGGCTTGGTCTTCCTCTTGAGGGCATTGAAAAAATGCCGAGAAACCTGAATTTAGAAGATTTAAAAGCCGTTGTCGCAAAAATAATTGAGCTTAATAATAATCCCGAAGCCGTTCCCGACGATATTGACCATCTTGGCAACCGGCGGGTCAGGGGAGTGGGAGAAATGTTTCAGCAGAGATTAAGAATCGCAATGATAAAAATACGGGCGATTATTCAGGACAGAATGGCGGCTTTGGAAAAAGAAGGGCTTGCTCCGCTTCAGCTTGTGAATCCGAGGCCGTTTATTATAGCAATGAGGGAATTTTTTTTGACGGGCCAGCTTTCCCAATTTATGAGCCAGGAAAATATTCTTTCGGAGGTGGAGCATTTAAGGCGACTTTCCGCTTTGGGTCCGGGGGGATTAAGCAGGGAAAGAGCCGGCATTGAAGCGAGAGACGTTCATTCTTCCCATTATAACCGAATTTGCCCGATTCAGACTCCCGAAGGCCAGAATGTCGGCTTGGTTGTGAATTTGGCGATTTTTGCCCGAGTCAACGAGTTCGGCATTTTGGAAACGCCTTATTTGAAAGTTGACAAGGGAAGAATAACTTCCGAAGTAAAATATCTTGACGCTTTTGAAGAGGAAAATTACAGCATTGCCGCCGCTTCAACAAAATACGACGAAAAAGGAAAAATTTTAGAGGAATTGATTGAATCAAGAGTCAAAGGCAAACCAGCGGTGATTCACAAGGACGAAATTGATTTTATTGATGTTTCTCCCCAGCAGGCTTTTTCCATTTCAACGAGTTTGATTCCGTTTCTTGAGCATGACGACGCGAGCCGGGCGCTGATGGGAGCGAATATGCAACGTCAGGCGATTCCCTGTTTGAGGCCGGAAGCTCCGTTGGTCGCGACCGGTCTTGAGGAAAAAGCGGCGCTTGATTCCGGCCGGCTCGTCAGGGCTCCGGAAGAAGGGGTGATTAAATACGCCGACGCCCAAAAAATAATTTTTCAATCAAAGAAAGAAGAAAAAATTTACAATCTTTTGAATTTTCATCGTTCAAACGATTTTACGCTTGTTCATCAGCGCCCGATAGTGTCTCCCGGGCAAAAAGTAAATAAAGGAGATGTTTTAAACGATTGCGCTTCAACGCAAAACGGAGAATTGGCGCTCGGCAAAAATGTTTTTGTCGCGTTTTTGTCTTTGGCCGGCTCAACCTACGAAGACTCCATCGTTATTTCCGAAAAACTGGTTCGCGCCGACACTTACACTTCCGTTCATATTGAAGACCATATTTGCGACGTAAGGGAGACAAAGTTGGGACCGGAAATCACCACTTACGACATTCCCAATGTAAGCGAAGAACGGCTGAAAAATCTTGACGAAGACGGAATAGTGCGGATAGGAGCGGAAGTAAGGGCCAACGATATTTTGGTCGGCAAATTAAGTCCGAAAGGGGAGATTGAACTGACTCCGGAAGAAAAACTTTTGCGGGCTATTTTCGGAGAAAAGGCGAAACAATTCAAAGACACGTCTTACCGTTTGCCTCACGGAAAAGAGGGAAGGGTGATTGGAATAAAAATTTTTTCCTGGGACAAGGGCGACAAGCTTGAGCCGGGCATAACCAAAAGAATTCAAATAGAAGTCGCCCAGTTGAGAAAATTGGAAATCGGAGACAAAATTTCCGGCCGGCACGGCAACAAGGGCGTTGTTTCAAAAATTCTTAAGGAGGAAGATATGCCGTTTCTGGAAGACGGCCGGCCGATTGACATCGTTTTAAATCCTTTGGGCGTGATTTCAAGAATGAATCTGGGGCAGATTCTTGAAACGCACCTTGGTTTGGCCGCCAAAACTTTGAATTATCAGGCGATAAGCCCGATTTTTCAAGGCGTTTCAGAAGAGGAAATCAAAGAAGAGCTTTTGAAAGCCGGTTATCCTTCTTCCGGCCAGCTTAAGATTTATGACGGCAGAACGGGCGAATTGATTGAAAACAATGTTACGGTCGGCCATATTTATATGCTCAAGCTTAAACATATGGTGACTGAAAAAATACATATGAGGTCTATCGGCCCTTATTCCTTGATTACTCAACAGCCCCTCGGCGGAAAGGCGCAAATGGGAGGCCAGAGATTCGGGGAAATGGAAGTTTGGGCTTTGGAAGCTTACGGCGCCGCCCACACTCTTCAGGAAATGCTTACGGTTAAATCAGACGATGTGGCTGGCAGGATTGCCGTCCACGAAGCGATTATTAGAGGAGAAAAATTCAAAAATCCGAGCCTTCCCGCTTCTTTTAATGTTCTGCTTAACGAATTAAAGGGTTTGTCTTTGGATGTAAAGCTTATTAAGAAAGACATTTGACATTTGACAAATAACAAATATATGAATGAACGCGAAAAATTATCATTGCTTATAAAATTGGCCTCTCCGGAAGAAATTCTTTCCTGGTCGCGCGGAGAAGTGACGGAACCGGAGACTATAAATTACCGGACTCAAAGGGCGGAAAAAGACGGTTTGTTTGACGAGAAGATTTTTGGGCCGGAAAAAGATTATCATTGTTTTTGCGGCAAATACAGGAAAATCCGCTATAAAGGAATCGTTTGCGACAAGTGCGGAGTGGAAGTGACCAAAGCAATCGTGCGGAGAGAAAGAATGGGCCATATCGGTTTGGCTTCTCCCGTCACCCATATCTGGTTTTTAAGGAGCGTTCCCTCGCGGCTCGGATTGGTTTTTAATCTGACGCTCTCCGACCTTGAAAAAATCATTTATTTCAGCAGTTTTATAATTATTAAAGTCCATAAAGAAGCGAAAGAAGAACTGGAAAAAGAGCTTGCGAAAGAATATGAAAAGAAATCCAAATCTTCCGTTTCAAAACAAGAGAAAGAATCTTTCAAGCAAAATTTTGACGAAACAAAAAAAGAGTTGGATTTAGTCAGGCCCGGGCAAATTTTGTCGTCCGCGGAACATCATTCCTTGAGCTTAAAATACGGAAAGATTTTTGAGAGCGGTATCGGAGCCGAAGCTCTTTACAATTTGGCTAAAGGGATAGATTTGGAAAAAGTCAAAAACGAATTGGAAAAAGAAATTGAAACTAATTTGGTTGACCAGGATAAAATTCAACGTCGGCTTAAACTTTTCAAATCATTGATTAGGGCAAAGATAAGGCCGGAATGGATGTTTTTGACGGTTTTGCCGGTTATCCCGCCGGATTTAAGGCCCATTGTCCAGCTTGACGAAGGTCGCCACGCGAGCGCCGATGTCAACGACCTTTATCGGAGATTGATAAACCGCAATAATCGGCTCAAATATCTTCTTGAGATAGGCGCTCCGGAAATCATCGTTCGCAACGAAAAAAGAATGCTTCAAGAGGCGGTTGACGCCTTGATTGACAATTCAATGCGAAAAACCCAGGCGGCGGCGATTTCAAAAGCCCAAAAAAGGCCGCTTCGCTCTTTGGCGGACATGCTTAAAGGAAAACAAGGGAGATTCAGAAAAAATCTTCTCGGCAAGAGAGTTGATTATTCCGGAAGGTCGGTCATCGTTGTCGGACCGGAACTGAAGTTTGACGAGTGCGGCCTCCCCAAACATATGTGCCTTGAGATTTATCGGCCGTTCGTCATCTCCAAGCTTATTCAAAAAGGTTTCGCTTACAATATAAAAGGAGCCAACCGGCTGATTGAAGAAGGGAAAGACGAAGTTTGGGAAGTTTTGGAAGATTTGATTAAGGATTCTTATGTTCTTTTGAACAGAGCTCCGACCTTGCATCGGCTCGGCATTCAGGCGTTCAAGCCGATTTTAATAGAAGGAAAGGCGATTAGGATCCATCCTATGGTTTGTCATGGCTTTAACGCGGACTTTGACGGAGACCAGATGGCCGTTCATCTTCCGCTTTCCGAGGAATCCCAGAGAGAAGCGAAAAATCTCATCGCCTCGGTTAATAACCTGACAAAACCCGGAACCGGCGAGCCGATAGTCAACCCCCAGCAGGACATAGTTTTGGGGTGTTATTGGCTTACCAATATGATTGAAGGAGGAAAAGGAGAGGGGAGGGCGTTTTCGGATTTTGCCGAGGCGTACGCGGCTTACGAAAAAGGAATCGTGGGATTGCAGTCAAAGATAAAAGTAAGAATAAAAAATGAACTGAAGGAAACGAGTTTGGGAAGAATTATTTTTAATCAGGTGTTCCCGGACAGTTTTGGTTTTATCAACCAGCAGGTAAGCCAAAAAACGCTCAGCGATATCGTTAAAAACATCATCACTCATTACGGAAAAGAAACAGCCGCCGAGATTTTGGATAAAATAAAGACTCTCGGATTTCGTTATGCCACCCTCTCCGGCATCAGCTTTTCAATGGATGATGTCAAAGTTCCGAAAGAAAAACCGGAGATTATTGAAAAAGCTAAACAAGAAGCCGAAAAAATCGAGGAAAATTATAAAAAAGAACTCTTGAGCTTTCACGAGCGTTTTGATTTATTGATTGAACTTTGGCAGGAAGCGAGCCAGAAAATCAATTCTTTGGTGTCCAGTTCGCTTGATCCCTCCGGCTCCATTCATTTCATGGTGAATTCCGGCGCCAGAGGAAAATGGCCCCAAGTTTTTCAGATGGCGGGATTAAAGGGTCTGGTTACCAACCCGGCGGGACGGGTTATTGAGCTTCCGGCAATCGCGAGTTATAAAGAAGGGCTTAAAGTTTTGGAATATTTCATTTCCACTCACGGCGCGAGAAAAGGAACGGCTGACACCGCTTTGAAGACCGCTGTCGCGGGCTACCTGACAAGAAAACTCGTGGATGCCGCCCAGTCGGTCGTAGTGGTGGAAAAAGATTGCGGGGACACCGAAGGATTTTTAGTCAGGCGCGCGGAATCGGAAAATTACGGACGCAAAATCAAGGAAAGAATTTTCGGCCGTTTTTTGGCAAAAGATTTGGCCGACCAGAAAGGAAAAATTTTATTTAAAAAAGGACATTTGATAAGTTTTGACGACGCGGAAACGATTGATAATTCCGGCGTGGGGGAACTTGTCATCCGTTCTCCTTTAACCTGTAAAACGCAAAGAGGAGTTTGTCAAACTTGTTATGGTTATGAATTGGGCAGGAATATCTTGATTGATTTGGGCGAAGCAGTCGGCATTGTCGCCGCCCAGTCAATCGGAGAGCCGGGCACCCAGCTTACAATGAGGACTTTTCACTTTGGAGGCGTGGCAAGCAAAGAGGACATCACTCTCGGTTTGCCGCAGATTATTGAGATTTTTGAAACCCAGCTTCCTTCAAACCCGGCTGTTGTGGCTGAGGAAGAAGGCGAGATTTATGACATTCAAGAAAATGAGAGGGAGATTATCATAAAAATAAAACTGGCGATTAAAGGAAAAAAGAAAGAAGACATAAAGGAATATGTCGTTCCCGCAAAAAAAGTCATATTGGTTAAAAAGGGCGACAAAGTGAAACCCGGAGACAGATTATCAGTCGGCATTGTCAATGTAAAACATCTTTTTAAACTTGCCGGCCGCGAGGAAACCCAGAGATACATTTTGAACGAAATTGAAAGAATTTATCTTTCGCAGGGAGCGCCGATTAACGAGAAACATATTGAAATCATCGTTCGCCAGTTATTTTCTCGGGTGGAAATTTTTGACGAAGGAGAGACTGATTTCAATAAAGGAGATATAATTGAAGAAGCCGAACTTTTTGAAGAAAACGAAAAAGCGAAAAAACTCGGCAAAAAACAAGCCAAAGGAAAGAAAACGCTTTTGGGCATTTCCAAAGTCGCCCTTAGTTCCTCCGGATTTCTTTCAGCCGCGTCTTTTCAGGAAACGGCGAAAATTTTCATCAACGCTTCTTTGGCGGGAAAAGAGGACAAGCTGTTGGGGCTTAAGGAAAACGTGATCATCGGCAAATTGATACCCGCCGGCACCGGCTTCAGAAAAGAAGATATCAAAGAAACCTCGGCGTTAAGGGAAGAAAAAACAGAATTACAGGAAGCAAGAGAGGAAAGATAATTTATTCCGCCATATTACTCGTCATTACTCGTCATTACTCGTCATTACTCGTCAACTGATTCGCCGTTTTTATTTTTATTCTCCTATTCGCGCGAATTAGACCATAAGGAATCTATTGTTGAACATTCTGAATATTCTGGCGCGAACATATGTATATTTTTGAGTCCGCTCGAACTTACTTTAGCGAAAATTCCGGAGATTGAATAGTGGCGCTCCGTAGGCGCGCCAGCACCGGCTTAAGGTTTAGTAAATATTAATCTTTTACAACTTTTTAGCTCGAAAATTCTTTTATCTCTTTTTTAGAGCGCCAATTACTACTGGAATGTATAGCAGGGTCATATAATATGCAAAATGTGCCACTCTCTGTTTTATAGTTGGCTCAAAGCCATCATCGGCATATTGCTCGCAACCGCCATACACTGGATCAGATTGTTCTTCACAAGTGGGATTTCCTAAAGTAAAACTAGCGAATAAAGCTATCCCCGCACACAACAAAAACCCCTTCCATAAAACTGTTTTATATTTACCACCCTCGGCATTATCGCTTGCAGTTTTCCATGCAAAATAGACTATACCTGCTATAAATAGGTAACCAAGCGCTCTAAAAATTTTATCAAAAATTATTTCCATATTATTGAGATAAAAAAAATATTTTGTCTTAATTACTTTAAATCTATATTTTAAGATTCGCGATTTTAGCTATAAAACTTATCAAAACTCGTTTATATTATAACATAAAATTCTTAAATTTTAAAAATTCTTTTTTTATTTTATTTTTTATTCTCCTATTCGCGCGAATTAGACCATAAGGAATCTATTGTTGAACATTCTGAATATTCTGGCGTGAACATGTGGGCGTGCTAGGGATCGAACCTAGGACCTGTTGTTTATAAGACAACCGCTCTGCCACTGAGCTACACGCCCTCAAAGTTGCGCGCTCTGAACGGTTTTTGGTTTAAAGCCAAAACCAACGATTAGTTTTTCAAATTCCTCCCGTTCAATAGTTTCTTTTTCCATCAGTTTGCCGGCAATAGCGTCAAGGGTTTTTTTGTATTTTTTCAGGATACTTTCCGCTTGCTTGAGCGCTTCCTTGATGAATCTGGAAATTTCCCGGTCTATAAGTTTCGCGACCTCCTCGGAATAATTTTTTTCATGCGCTATTTCCCGTCCCAGAAAGATAAGTTCTTCGTGGTTGCCCAGTGTCATCGGCCCGATTTTTTCCGACATTCCGAATTTGGTTACGAGATTTCTTGCGAGTTCCGTCACTTTTTTTAAGTCGTCGGCCGCGCCGGTGGTTAATTCCCCAAATATTAATTTTTCGGAAGCGTAGCCGCCCAAAGCCACCGCCAGTTCGTCAAGAAAATATTTTTTACTAAGCAATCTTTTTTCTTCAAGGGGAAGTTTCAAAGTATAGCCGGCCGCCCTTCCTCTCGCAATAATGGAAATTTTGTGCACCGGGTCGGCGTTTGGCGAGCCCGCCGCCACCAAAGCGTGTCCAGCTTCGTGATAAGCGGCGATTTTTTTCTCGTTTTTATTCAACATAAAGCTTTTTCTCTCTGGTCCCAACAAAACCTTTTCAATCGCTTCGTATAAATCAATTTGTCTGATTGCTTTATGTTCGTGGCGCGCCGCCAATATCGCCGATTCATTCATTATATTTTTGAGGTCGGCGCCGGAAAATCCCGGAGTTCTTTCGGCAATCCGGCGAAGGTCAACGTCTTTTTCAATAATTTTTCCTCTCGCGTGGATTTTAAGAATCGCTTCGCGGTCGTTAAGGTCGGGCGGGTCAAGAATGACTCGGCGATCAAATCTGCCCGGCCGGAGCAAGGCTGTGTCCAAAATATCCGGCCTGTTCGTGGCCGCGAGAACTATGATTCTTTCGTTTGGTTCAAAACCGTCAAGCTCAACAAGAATTTGATTCAATGTTTGTTCTCTTTCGTCATGTCCTCCGCCAAGGCCAGCTCCCCGCTGTCTTCCAATCGCGTCAATTTCGTCAATAAAGATAATGGCCGGGGCCGATTTTTTCGCCAGACTAAATGTGTCGCGAACGCGCGAAGCGCCGATTCCCACAAACATTTCCACGAATTCCGAGGCGGACATATAAAAGAACGGCACATTGGCTTCGCCGGCAACCGCGCGGGCAAGCAAGGTTTTTCCCGTGCCCGGAGCTCCCAATAGCAATACTCCTTTTGGAATTTGAGCGCCGATTGCCAAGAATTTTTGGGGATTTCGCAGAAAATCAACCACTTCTTTCAGTTCTTCTTTCGCTTCCTTGACTCCGGCGACATCGTTGAAAGTAACGCGATTTTTTTTGTCGCTCGGCAAAACTACTCTTGCTTTTGTCTGTCCGAAAGTAAACGCCTGGATGTTGGCTCTGGAGACTTGTTTTGCCATCAGCCAAAAGAAAAAGATAATGAAAATAAAAGGAAGCAGAAACGGCAGAATCGCGCCGAGCCAGAATAAAACGCCGGAGGGCTGTTTTATTTCAACGTTGATTTTTTGGAATTCGTTCGGATTCAAGCCGTAATTGCGGAGAGTTTCAATTAAGCTTGATTCCGTCTCTTTTTTCGCCAATTGTTCTTTTTTTGAAACAAGCAAAATTTCAAGCCGTTCTCCTTTTACGGATATTTTTTCAACTTCTCCTTTTTTGATTTCTTCAACCAGCGCGGAGAGAGAAATTTCTTCCAGTTTTATCAATTGTCCGGATAAAATTGAATAAAGCGAAGCCAAGAGAAAGAAAATCAAAATGCCGATAACGATGTTTTTGGATAAAAGCTTCATAGAAAATAATATAGCAAAATTTTATGAAAAATAAAAGACTCCCGATTCGCATCAGGAGCTTGAAGACAAGACACTGGTTAAAGGAACTCGCCACCATCTATAGCATCTTTTATTTGTGCTTTCAATTGGAATTCCGACCAACGCCTCCTCCCCGTATATTTCCAAACAAGACCCTTTTAAAAATCTTCCTTCTTGTGTTTTGAACGACATTTCAGCGCCTTGTTCAAAAACCCTACCATCGGGCAGACCAACGATATATCTCTCCATATCACCCTCCTTTTTTAAAACTTCCATTTTTATAATATCATAAAAACAAAAATAAAGCAAATAAACTTAAATTTTTCAGTAATTTCTGCTATTATTTTTAAATGTCTTTTCTCTCTAAAATTTTCGGAGACTCAAGCGAGAGGTTTGTAAATTCCTTAAAGCCAACGCTTGAAAAAATAAACCAGCTTGAACCAGAGTATGAAAAATTTAAACCGGAAGATTTTCCGCAAAAAACGGCTGAATTCAAGGAACGGCTTAAAAAAGGCGAAACGCTGGATGATATTTTGCCGGAAACGTTTGCCTTGGTTCGTGAAGCGGCAAAAAGAACGCTCAAACAGCGGCATTTTGATGTCCAGCTTTTGGGCGGAATTGTTTTGCATCGGGGAAAAATCAGCGAGATGAAAACCGGCGAAGGAAAAACTTTGGTCGCCACCTTGCCGGTTTATTTAAACGCACTCTCGGAAAAAGGAGCGCATATCGTCACAGTTAACGATTATTTGGCTCGCAGAGATGTTGTTTGGATGGGGCCGGTTTATCATTTGCTCGGCCTTAAAGCCACTTGTTTAAATCATGAGACGTCTTATCTTTACGACCCGGAGTTTGGCAAAGAAGTTCATAAAGAAACGGAGCAGCCCGCAACCGCGGCGTTTTTGGTTCATCATGAGTTTTTAAAGCCGATTTCAAGGCGCGAAGCATACAGAGCCGATATTCTTTACGGCACAAACAACGAGTTTGGTTTTGATTATTTGCGCGATAATTTGGTTTATCGGCCTGAAGATATGGTTCAAAGAACCGAAGAAGAAGGAGGATTTAATTTTGCCGTTGTTGACGAAATTGATTCAATTTTGATTGACGAGTCAAGGACTCCTCTCATTATTTCCGCGCCTTCGGAAGAGTCGGGCGAGTTTTATAAAAATTTCGCTTCTGTCGCCGAGCGGCTGGAAGAAGGAAAAGATTATAATCTTGACGAAAAAATGCGGGCGGTGATGATTGCCGACGAAGGAATCGCGAAAGTGGAAAAAATTCTCGGCGTTGAAAATATTTACACCGAAAAGGGGATTAAATATGTTCACCATATTGAACAGGCGCTGCGGGCGAAAGCCCTTTTTCACCGCGACAAAGATTACATAATAAAAGAAGGCGAAATAATGATTGTTGACGAATTTACCGGCCGGATGATGCCCGGACGCCGATGGTCGGAAGGGCTTCATCAGGCGATTGAAGCGAAAGAAGGAGTCAAAATTCAGCAAGAATCGCGAACTTTCGCCACCATCACTTTTCAAAATTATTTTCGGCTGTACAAAAAACTGGCGGGAATGACGGGAACCGCCAAAACCTCGGAAGAAGAATTTTACAAAGTCTACGGCTTGGAAGTTTTTTCCATTCCCACGCACCGGCAGATGATAAGAACGGACAAATCAGACAAAATTTTTCAAAGCGAGAAAGGAAAATTTCAATCTTTGGTTCGCGAAATCAAAGAGCGGCATCAAAAGGGACAGCCGGTTTTAATCGGCACGATTTCAATTGAAAAAAACGAATACATTTCCGCTCTTTTGCAAAAAGAAGGCATTCCTCATAAATTGTTAAACGCGAAGAATCATGAAAACGAAGCAATGGTTATCGCGCAGGCCGGAAAATCGGGAGCGGTGACCGTGGCGACGAACATGGCCGGCCGGGGCGTGGACATTATTTTGGGCGGAAACCCGCCTGACGCCGGAGAAGCGGAAAAAGTCAGGAAAGCGGGCGGTCTTTTGGTAATCGGAACGGAGCGGCACGAAGCGCGGAGGATTGACAATCAGTTAAGAGGACGTTCGGGCCGGCAGGGAGACCCGGGCGAAAGCAATTTTTATGTTTCGTTGGAAGACGATTTGATGAGAATTTTCGGCGGAGAGAGAATAAAGTCGCTGATGGGCACTTTCGGCATTCCTGAAGACGAACCGATTGAAAACAGGCTGGTTTCGCGGACCATTGAATCGGCGCAGGAAAAAATTGAAGGGTTCAATTTTGACGCGAGAAAACATTTGCTTGAATACGACGATGTGATGAATAAACAGAGGCAGACGGTTTACGGCAGAAGAAGAAAAATTTTATTTTCATCGGATAAAAAGCTTGAGGAAACCATTTTAGAATTATTAAAAGAAGAAATAAAAACGCTGGTTGAAATTCATACGGCTTCGGATGTAGGGGAAGAATGGAATATTGAAGAAATTTTTGAAAATTTAAAAGCGCGGTTTGACGCCAAAGACGAAATTCATCAAAAACTCATTGAGATTAAAGACCATAATCATAGCTCCGACGAAGCGAGAAATAAAATTATGGATTATTTAAACGATTTTACGGAGGGATTATTTAACAAGCGAAAACAGGAAAGAGGAGAGGAGATTTTTAAAACTTGGCGGGCTTTGCTTTTGCAGATTATTGATATGTTGTGGGTGGGGCATTTGGAAACAATGGAATATCTGCGTTCTTCCGTGGGGCTTCGGGCTTACGGACAGCGCGACCCTTTGGTTGAATATAAAAACGAAGGAGCGCGATTGTTTAAAGAATTTAACGCGCTATTCAAGGCGCAGTTGTCTCATTTGGTTTTTAAAGTCGGCGAGCCGGCAAAAACAGAGCGTCAGGATTTTCAGGAAAAACATCCCGGTATGAAAATTTTGGGCGGAGCGGCTGGAAACCGGCAACCAAATCAGCCAGCCATAAAAAAAGAAGTCGGCAGAAATGATCCCTGTTGGTGCGGAAGCGGTAAAAAGTATAAAAAGTGTCATGGGAAATAAAACCGATATGGATAAGAAATTTTTAGAAGAAATTCAGGAGCGAGTCATAATTTTGTTGAAAACCTTATCAAATGATTTACATATTGTAGCTAAGGATCGGTGTAGCGAAGTAGCTAGATTGGTCGGGTGTTGGATATCGGATGAATGTTACAAATGTAGAATACAAATTTGTAAAGGAACATTTTCCGATGGATCGGCTCATGATATTTTGGTTGTAGAGAACAACGGGGCATTGTCACTGATAGACCCGACAATTTGGCAGATATTTCCAGAAAGCAGCAGTATTTTTATCGGAACCGCTGGCAATATACAAGAGACGTCAAGCTTACTTACTGAGAAATATAGTGGATCTTGGAAGATATCAGAGGATTTATACAAATGTAGTGATGATTTCCAAAAGAAACTTCTGGAGATTATCAAGAACAGCAGATAAAAAAATATAAAAAGTGCTACGGGGCGTAGGGACTAGGCCAAAAGCCGAAATAGCCATAGTTGCTTTATCTACTACTATCTGCTATCATCTGATATATACCCAATAACAGTAATTATGGCCGTAAATACAACAAAATTTGACCATCGAATCAAAACGCTCGATCCGCACATCGTGGCGCTCTTGGCCGCTATTGACGAGATAAAAGGCCAGTTTAAGGCAGGCCTCCGGATGACGCCGCAGGCGATCACCAACCTCAAGAGGTCCGTGCTGATCACTTCAGCTGGTTCTTCAACCCGCATCGAAGGTGCAAAGCTGAACGACGAAGAAGTGCAAAAGATCATGCGGGGACTTTCGGTCTCAAAATTCGCGGATCGCGACTCGCAAGAAGCGCAGGGCTATCTTGAGACCTTGCAAAACGTATTTGACAGCTACGAAAAACTGCCGCTCCGCGAGAGCATCATTAAGTCGCTCCACAAAGAATTGCTCAAATATTCAACAAAAAATGAACTTCAACGAGGCGACTACAAGAGAAAAGAAAATACAGTCGGCGTACTCGATGCGCAAGACAACGTGGCTCGTATCATGTTTGAAACCACGAAAGCGTATCTTACGCCAAAAGAAATGCAGGAGTTGGTGGACTGGACTGCCGAGGCGTTGCAGAAAAATCGATTCCATCCATTGCTTGTTATTGCAAACTTCATCGTTGAATTTTTGAAGATCCACCCGTTTGAAGACGGCAACGGGCGTCTTTCGCGCGTTCTCACAAATTTACTTTTACTCCGCGCCGGCTATTCATTTGTGCAGTATGTCTCGCATGAACAGCTTGTCGAAAAAAGAAAAGATGAATACTACATCGCGCTCCGCAAGTCGCAGGAAACATTCAATACCGAAAAAGATACGATTTCTCCGTGGCTCAACTTCTTTCTGTCGGTCATAAAAGAGCAAGCTAATAAAGCTCTGGCGTATCTTGAAGAAGAAAGAGTCGAGGACACGCTTTCGCCGAAACAATATGAAGTATGGAAGCACATCTCAAGCGTTGGCGAGGCAAGCCCGGGCGAGATCGTAAAGGCAACGGGCGTAGGAATGCCGACTGTTCGGCAGGCGCTGGACAGGCTTCTTGAACTTGGAAAAGTAAAGCGGAGAGGCCGGGGGCCCGGGACAAGATATGTAAAAATATAATTTATGGAAAAGCCAGCTCATACTTCAAAGCTGTTATTTTCACAGGTCTCGGCAATGTTTTTGACTTTAATCTAATCTTTTCTTGCGAAAATTATCAACTGGTCTCCCAGGGTGGGAAAAACATCTCCCAAAAATCCGAATATTTTGCCAATTCCGGGAATTTTAGTAAAAAGATTGCCTAGCAAATACGACGAAGTTGCTTTAAGAATTTTAAATCCTTCTTCTTCAAGCAACTTTTTAATCGCATTTCTATTATAAACATGATAATGAAAAGGCGCGGCGGCATGAGAACTCATAGGCATCGCGCCAAATAACATCAATAATCTATTCACAAGAGAGACTAAATTCGGAGTTGTTACTATCAAAATGCTTTTGGATTTCAAAGATTTGTAACAATCGCGGATAAATTTTCTGTCGTCGAATAAATGCTCAATAATTTCACCGGCGAATATAACATCAAAATCAATCCCAAATTCAGGAATTTCTTTATTTAAATCCGCTTGAATTATTTTCACCCCCTTAATATCCCTGAGATTTATATCTACACCAAAACAATTTGAACCTTCCGTGGCTAATCTATCGCTAACTCCTCCTTTACTAATGCCGCAGTCCAAAATATCCAATCCTTTAACTTCGCCAAAGTATTTTCGGATAAACTTAATGGCTTTTTCAATTCTGACAGGATCGGGCGTTTCATAATTTTCAAAGATTTCTTGTTTTTTGTCCGGAAATTTGAGAAACATAATTCATTATAGCAAAAAAAAAGAGGGAATTTCTTCCCTCACATTAAATCGTGGATAATACAACCAATGCCTGCCAATCCACTCAACGCAAGTATCAAAAAACACGCAAACACTACTAGAAAATAACGTCTATGATGCCAATGATGCCAATCCGGCGGGCAATCCTCCCAGTGATTTGTTTCCCTAAGTTTGCGATCAGCTTCGTAATTAGGCAGATTAAACAAAGTCGTTGCCTTCATTGATAATATCATTCCTCCTATGCCTGCGATAAAAACAAGAAAACAAAAAGTAAATGAATCAATAGTCACCAGATTATTCACAAATCTCCTCCTTTCAGGTTAGGTTTTTTTTGAATATACTGGTTTTTTTATTTTTCTTCCCCCTCTTTTTCCGTTCGCAGTAATCTTAAAAGATACCGATTTAGTTCCTTTAGGAACGGGATAATATTTTTTCCCATTATTACCGCTCCTATTGCTTCCAGTCATCAAGACGAATTGAAACCTGTTTCTTTCTGTCGCTAGATGCGTTGCTCTCGGTATTATTGGATACCTTCCTTTCTTAACAGCGATAATTTCTTTTCCCAATTTAGAAATTTTTGCGGGAACGGTTTTACTGTCAAAACTCTTGTTCTTTGTTGTCTCACGAGACCCATTACTTCTTGTAAATAGAAGTCTTTTTCCCATCTAATCTCCTTTCGGTAGAATGTTTAAAAATTACAAATCCAATCTAAATTTATATCAAATCGCTCAATTTGTCAATTTTAGAATTTTAGATTAAATTGTAATTATGATTCGCGATAAAATACGGGAATTATTGAAAAAAAACGCGGAAGCGGAAACAAATTTTTCTCTTGAAAAACCGGAAAGAGCGGAATTCGGCGATTACGCGGCGAACTTAGCTTTAGTTTTGGCAAAAGAGCGAAAAGAAAATCCGCGAAAAATAGCTGAAGATTTGATTGGAAAAATAAAAGGAAATAGGGAAGCGGATATTTTTGAAAAAATAGAAATCGCCGGTCCGGGATTTATAAATTTTTTTTTAAACAAAGACGCCGTTCTTGAAGAATTTAAAAAACTCTCAAAATTAAAAACTCTGCTGAAATTTAAAACCCCAAAAAGTAAAATTCAGATTGAATTTATTTCGGTGAATCCGACCGGAGAACTGCATATCGGCCACGGCAGAGGAGCGTTTTACGGCGAGGCGCTTTCTCAAGTTTTGAAACTAACCGACTATAAAGTTGAAAAAGAATATTTTATCAACGATTCAAAAGAATCAAGTCAAATTAAGGAGCTCGGGAAAACGGTTTTGGACGAGGGGACGAGTTATTTGACGGAAAATCTCAAATCTCAAATCTCAAAATTAAAAACTAAAATTAAAAATTTAAAGCTAGAAAAACCAAAAAATCTTTACGGCGAGGCCGGTTATTTAATAGCCGAAGAAATTCAGAAAGATAACAAGAAATTTATTGAAAAAGAATTGGGCATTAAATTTAATAATTGGATTTCAGAAGAAAAAAATTTGAGACAAAAGAATTACTTTAACAAAATTCTGGAAATTTTGAAAAACAAAAATTTAGTTTATAAAAAACAAGGGGCGTTTTGGTTGAAAACTTCGCAATTTGGAGACGACGAAGACAGAGTGATTGTCAGAACAAGTGGGGAGCCGACTTATTTTTTGAGCGATATTGCTTATCATTTTCAAAAAATTGAAAGGGGGTATAAAAAAATCATTGAGATTTGGGGAGCGGACCATCAGGGACACCAAAAGCGGCTTTTTGCCGTTAAAAAAGCGCTTGATTGGCAAGTTGATATGGAAATTTTAATCAGCCAAGTTGTGACCATTAAAAAAGGCGAAGAAATCAAGAAAATGTCAAAAAGAAAGGGCGAAGTAATTTTACTTAAAGACCTTTTGGCCGAAGTCGGCAAAGACGCGGCGCGCTGGTTTTATCTGCAAAAATCTCTTGACACTCATATGGAATTTGACATAGAACTTGCCAAAAAAAGAGAAGAAAAAAATCCGGTTTATTATGTTCAATACGGCCACGCCCGAATGGCTTCAATCTTGAGAAAAGCGAAAAGCGGAAAAATCTCTCCGCCGGCGACTTTTACTTTTGCCGAAGACGCGGAAATTTTACTCATTAAAAAAATTTTGGAAGTTTTTGATGTTTTGGAAGACGCGATTAAAGATTATCAGGTCCATAGAATTCTAAGTTATATTTACGAACTTGTTTATGTTTTTTCCGTTTTTTACCGCGATATCCGCGTGCTTGATTCAAAACAAGAGAGAGAGAGATTATTTTTGGTCAAAGAAACAAAAAAGATTTTAGCGAATTTGTTGCGGCTGATTGGCGTGGCCGCGCCGGAGAGGATGTAAAAAAATAAGGTCCTTTTTAGGACCTCAGGTTTTTTCTTTGAAAAATATTTTTTCTGTTGTTTCTTCGTCAAGATTGCCTTCTGATAAAATATCAATTATTTCATCTTTTAAGGCTTTAATTAAAGAAGTCTCTTCTTTTGTCGTCAGCGAAAAATCAGTTCTAAAGGAAAATTTATAAATAATAAATTCTCCTTTTTCTTCCGGTTTCTGAATCGTTGTTTCTGCGCCATTGACACAAAAAAATGTGTCTTCCATCGCGTCTTTTTTCTTTGCTGAATTTCCGCCGGCGAAAATCTTTATTTCTACCGTTATTAATGAAGCTATCACCCCCTCATTATTAATTTTTTTGGCAGATATTTTTACTTCGTCGCCGGATATTGTCTTGGCCTCCATAATTGTTTCGCCAAATGCCGGATGATTCGCAAGGATTGCAATGATGGCAACTATTAGAAAGAACATTCCTATCTCCTCCTTTCTTGTTTTAAGGTTAAGATTTATTCCATTGAAATTATCCGCTATTTTTAATAGTTTGTAAAACTTAAAGCGTTCTTTAAATATCAATGGGAAAATGCTATTTTTATTGAATGGAAATCGTGTCTCTGGAAAAGGCGGATGTGGATAACTTAGTCGGCATTCTTAGAAACGACGGAGTCATCGTGGTGCCGACTGATACTGTTTACGGCTTGGCGGCTAACGCTTTGAGCCAAAAAGCGGTTTCGAAGGTTCTAAGAATTAAAGGAAGAAAAGAAGGGAAACCATTGCCCGTTTTTATTTCTTCTTTAGAAATGCTTGATAAGGTTGCGGTTGCGAGAGACGAACAAACAAAAGAAATGTTCAAAAAAGTTTGGCCCGGAAAAGCGACCTTGATTCTTTCGGCGCGCGGCTGGTTGCCGATGGAAGTCAGGGGAAACAATGGTTTAACAACAGGAGTTCGCATTCCCAATTATCCGTGGCTTAGGCAATTGATGGATAAATTCGGCGGGCCGATTACCGGCACTTCGGCGAATGTTTCGGGTTTTCCGGCGCATACGAAAATTAAAGAACTGATTGAAGAATTCAACAAGCTTCCTTTTAAGCCCGATATTGTTGTTGACGCCGGCGCTCTTCCGGAGTCCCAGCCCTCGGCCGTGATTGATTGTACGGTTTCGCCGCCGCAAATTTTAAGAAAAGGAGAAATTTTGTTAAATGAATTATAAATCATGAATAAAGAATTATGGGAAATAAAATTAAGAAATTAATTTTTAAAGAAGAAAAACGCCAGCGCGAAACTTTAAACTTAATTGCTTCGGAAAATTATATACCCAAAAACATCAGGGATGTTTTGTCTTCGCGTTTGAGCAACAAATATTCCGAAGGTTATCCGGGGAAGCGCTATTACGCCGGCAATGAATATATTGATGAAATTGAAAAATTGGCGCGGAAAAACGCTTTGGAATTATTCGGCTTAAAAGAAGCGGAATGGAGTGTTAATGTTCAGCCGTTGTCCGGCACGCCGGCAAATTTGGCGGTTTATTTTGCTTTAGTTCCGCTGAACGGCAAAATAATGGCTCAATGTTTGGATTGCGGAGGACATCTTTCGCACGGTTCCCCCCTAAGTATTACGAGCAAGTTATGGAAATGGGTGCATTATACTCTTGATAAAAAAACGCAAAAACTTGATTACAACGCGATTTTATCATTAGCCAAAAAAGAAAAGCCGAAACTTATTGTCGCCGGCGTTTCCGCTTATTCAAGAATTATTGATTTTAAAAAAATAGGCAAAATCGCCGAGAAAATCGGCGCTTATTTAATGGTTGATATGTCTCATATCGCCGGACTTGTCGCCGGAAAAGTTTATCCAAGTCCGTTTCCCTGCGCCGATGTCGTTACTACCACCACTCATAAAACATTAAGAGGACCGAGAGGAGCGATAATTTTCGCAAATCGCAAATCGCAAATCGCAAAACGCGCAGACATAAATATCGTGAATCTTATTGACAAAGCGGTTTTTCCGGGATTGCAAGGGGGACCGCATAATCAGCAGACTGCGGCAATCGCCTTATGTTTGGAAGAAGCGAAAAAACCGGCATTTAAAAAATACGCAAAACAAGTGGTTAAAAACGCGAAAACATTGGCCGAAGAATTGCGGAAAAAAGATTTTAAAATAGTTTCCGGCGGAACAGATAGTCATCTGTTTTTGATTGATTTAATTTTTTCCGGCCTGGAATTCGGAGGAAAACAAGCGCAGGAGCGGTTGGAAAAAGGCGGTATTATTTTGAATATGAACATAATTCCGTTTGATGAAAAAAAAGCTCGCGATCCGTCGGGCATTAGAATCGGAACGCCGGCAATTACATCAAGAGGAATGAAAGAAAAAGAAATGAAAACAATTGCCGGCTGGATTTCGGAAATTTTAAAATCGCCGGAAACAGATTTGCCGATAGTTCAGAGGCGAATCAAAAAAGAAGTTGAAAAACTTTGCCGCGCTTTTCCAATATTATGATAGCCAAGAAAATTCGGGTTTTCGGACGGGTTCAGGGAATATTTTTTCGCCATTCCTCAAAAATAAAAGCCAATGAATTGGGGATTCGGGGCTACGCGCAAAACCGGGAAGACGGCTCGGTTGAAATTTTTGTTCAGGGAGAAGATGAGGCGATTGAAAATTTCGTCGCTTGGGCAAGAAAAGGTCCGGATTCAGCCGAAGTAAAAGACATAAAAATTGAAACGATTGAGTCCGAAAAAAAATTTAACGATTTTTACATTTTATGAACCCCGTTAGAAGCTCAAAATTAGGTCATTATTATAACAAGACTCAAGGCGAAGCCGCCTATCGGCTATTATTATGATTTTTAAAGAGAACAATCTTAAAGCTTCTAACGGGGTGAAATTACTTATTATTACTCAGAAAGTTGATGTCAACGACGATATTTTGGGATTTTTTCACGGCTGGCTGGAAAAATTCGCGAAGAAATTCAGCAAATTGACGGTGATTTGTTTGGAAAAAGGGGAGTATGTTTTGCCGCAAAACGTTGAAGTTTTGTCATTGGGCAAAGAAGCCGGAAAATCGCGGCTGAAATATATTTTTAGATTTTATAAATATATCTTTAAATATCGGGACGACTACGATGCGGTTTTTGTGCATATGAATCCGGAGTATGTTGTTTTGGGAGGATTATTTTGGAAGATAATGAGAAAAAAAATTCTGCTTTGGTATAACCATACTTACGGCGGTTTATTTGCCAAGCTCGGAATTATTTTTGCCGATATGGTTCTCCATACTTCTCCTTACGCTTTTTCGGCAAACACCAAAAAATCCGTCAGGATGCCGGCGGGAATTGACACTGAAATTTTCAAAAAAAATCCAGCCGCGGAAAAACTCAAAAATTCCATCTTGTACATCGGAAGATTCTCGCCGGTTAAAAATATTCATATTCTTATTGAAGCGGCAAAAATTTTGGACAAGCAAAATTTAGATTTTTCCGTCTATTTATACGGCAAGCCGCCTGCAACGCATATCGGGTATTTCAAGCTGATTAAAGAATCCGCCCGGGAACTTGAGAAAAAAGGAAAATTATTTTTTAACGAGAGCGCGCCGAATTTTAAAACGCCGGAAATATACAATAAACACATTGTTTCAGTTAATCTGACGCCGAGTGGAAACTATGACAAAACCGTTCTTGAATCAATGGCTTGCGAGACATTGGTTCTTGTTTCCAGCAAAGCGTTTGAGGACGCTTTGCCAAAAGAATTTATATTTAAAGAAAACGATGCGGATGATTTGGCCAAAAAACTTCAATCAGTGTTTAAATTGCCCGAAGACGAAAGAATTTTATTCGGTCAAAATTTTCGCCGTTATATAATTGAAAATCACAACCTCAATCTTTTGGCGGAGAAAATTTCCTCTGCAGTGGCTGTTCCCATTTAATTCCTTTTTTGTGGACAGTAGAGAGAACCTCAATGTCGTCAACGCCCCCAAACCAGTAGGCGAATATTCTATCGCTGAATGTGACATTTAAATTGAGAAACGCATTGATGATTTTATTCGCTAATTTTGTGAACCACTTGCCTTTATATTTTGAATCCGGGTGGGGCGGAATGTCAAATCTCATCCAGGAGAAGCGTATTCGGTCATAGGTGAATTTCCGAGAATAGCGGTCAAGCAGGCGCATAGGAACAGCTGATTTATGTTTGTCGTTCATTCCAAAACCAGAAGCCAATACCCGGCTGAAATGAGGATATTTCAAACTGATTTTAGCGCCGTCCTTGGATATGCGCCATAATTCGCACATAAAAGCGTCCACATCCGACTGATGCTCAATGACATGATGGGCTTCAATGTATTCAACGCTGTCGTCTTCAAACGGCCACGGGAAAATCTCCATATCCCAAAGCACATCCGGTTTGTATCTCGCGTCAAAATCCACGCAGACGAATCCTTGCGATTGCTTTTCATTTGTCCGCGAGCCGCTTCCCAAATAAAGTTTCTTCATAAATTTATTTTAATTTTTTTGCGAGAAAAATCAAAACAGCCAAATTCAAAAAATCAGCGGAAATTCTTGAAACAACCGCGCCAATAATTCCAAAATAATAAATTAGAACAAAGAGAAGAATAATTTGAAAGACCGCTCTTAGGGCGTTAAACCGATAGAGCTCCTTTATCGCCAGTTTTGATTGGAGAAAGGAAAGGGGTAAAATCGCCGAAGTGAAAATTATTGAAAGAGCGAATATCCTCGAATAAAAAATTGACTCAAGATATTGAGGAAAGAAAAGTTTGTATAAAAACGGAGCGATGAAAAAGTAAATTAAAACTACTCCAATCAAAATCCCGCTCATTTTTAAAATTTTGCCCAGAAGGCCCATTTTTATCTCTTCGGTTTCCCTCACGGAAAACCTGAGGAGGATGAGAAGTTTTAAATTTTTAAAAGGAGCTTTTATTTGCTCCGGAACGGCAATGGCAAAATTATAAACAGCCAATTGGACCGGACCTAAATAGTGAAAAATCAGGATTTTATCCAACTGCTGGGCGATTAAGGGAAATAAATCCATTAAAGTTAAATGTTTCCCGTAAGAAATGGTTTCTTCGGTTTTTTCTTCTTTTGGCGGAAAGCGCCGAAGAGTAACAATTAAAAAAAATAGCCGAAACAAAGTCCAGAGAAGAAAATAAGCAAGAGTAATCAGAAAAATGTTTTTGGTTACAAATAAAACTAAAATCAAAAAAACGCTTACTCCGGTAAAACTGACGATTCCGTAAATAGTGGAAGAGCGAAAGTTTTTTTGTCCTTGGAGAAAATAATTATAGAGTGAGAGCGAATCCATAAAAGGAATAAAGAAGCCGGGTATCATAAACAGGAGAGCAAGATTATTATTATCGTTTAAATAATAATAGAGAGCCAGAAATAAACTTAATAAACCGCCCAAAAATCCGAATTGAATTTTTGTTTTCAAAGACGGCATAAATGAACCCTCGTAACCTCTCGCAACCGCCTGAATTATCGCCGTATTAATTCCCGGGAGAGTTGAAATCGCAAGTATTCCGACAATTGAAAGGACATATTTATAAAGACCGAATGTTTCCTTTGGCAGTAAATTGGCAAAAGCGATTGCCAGAATAAACGAAGAAGCGGCGGAAACGATTTGTCCGAGCGTCAGCCAAAAACCGCCGCGAGCCAGATAAATCATATCAGTGGCGGTATGTTGTTCCGACCATTTCAAAAGATTGTAAATTTTGTTTTTTAATTTTTCCATTTTAATTTATTTTACGGACCGAAAATGCCGGCGGGCGAGGAAATTGACGTATTGTTGATAAAAGTTAAATTACTGAATATGACCGCGGAATTTGCCGGCCAATCGGGCGCGTTAATCGCCAAAGTGTTATCTTCAAAGATAACATTTTCAAGAGTCATATTTGAACCCGTAAGATACAAAGCTGATTTTTGTCCGGGATTTGGCGTTCTGTGTTTTGCAAAAGTTGAATTTTTGATCGTTGAAGTGGATGAAATAGAAGCCAATCCGTAGTATTGATTGTTTTCAAAAATCGCGTTATCTATTTCCAGCCGGCTTTGTTCCAGATAAAGAGCGGCTGAAGTTCCGCCGAAAACAAACTGGCCGGCGGATTTAACAGTAGTGCCTTTTATTTTGATAAAAGAGCCCGGTTTCCCCCTGATTCCATACCAGTCTCCGGCGTTTGACGGTTCGTAAGATGACGTGAAAATTATATCATTCGGATTTATTCCATCGGCGATTAAATTGCCAAAAACATTAATCCCGCTTCCGTTTTTGCCTTTTATGACCGTGTTTGGCTTTATAGTCAGAGTTGAAGAAGCGTTAATCTGGCTGAATCCGTCAAGAACATAGGGCAGGGAATTGGCGGAAAGAACGACGGCGCTATTGGTTTGTGTTTGAACGCTGTTCAAAACAATGCCATTGACGCCGTTTCCCGAACCGGAATTTTGAGAGAAATTTGAAACGACGCCTGTGGCCAAAATTGGCTCTTGCGAATTATTGTTAAAAACATTATTCTCTACATTCCCAAAATCATTAATAAGATATAATCCCCTTTTGTTATTTTGAAAAGTATTGTTGATTATTGTCGGGTTTCCTCCTTCAAGTTGAATTCCCGACGAATATCCTTCTGAAATATTATTGTTATTGCGGAAAGTATTATTAGAAATAAGAGAAGGGGAATTTATTAATTTCAGGCCGGAGACATAAGAATATTCAAAGATAGAATTTTGAACAGTTGAAATTGCTTGGTCGATTCTTAAGAGAGCCCGGCCGCTAGACTGACCAGAGTAATACATTCCGCCATATCTGAAAATGGCGTGGTTGACGGTTGAGGAAGAAGTTGAGCTAAGATAAACTTCTTTCCAGTTGCCCGAAGCGGGCGAAGTTGAAGTAGTGTCGCCGTTTAAATCTCCGCCGTATTCATCGTCAAGAAAGCTCGTGAAAACCACTGGCGAAGAAGAAGCGCCTTGAACTAAAAGATTGCCGTTTATATTAAGAGAAATTCCGCTTCCAGTTTTGAATTTAATCACCACGCCTGAATTTATTGTTAAGGTCTTATCTTGCGATAAAGTTAAAGCGCTCTCAACAAGATAAGGACTTTTGGTTTTAGTTAAAGTAATATCCTGATTTATTATAGGATTTGTTGAAATCAAATAACTGGCGCTGTTGCGGGCCTTGGGAGTTGCGTTTATTTGATTATTATTAACATCGCGGCCATTTTTAATAAGGGTATTGTTGCTTTGCCAGTTGCTGGCTATGTTTCCGGAATTTAGCGAATCAAATCTTTCCATAGAAACATAGGCTGAAATGCCGCCAGCGGGCCAGGAGCCGCTTGGCGTTGAATCAATCGTTGTCGTGGCATTATTTGATACCATTGCTAATTCTAAAATTTCGCCGGAATTATTTAAGCCATAACTAAAACTTGTCCATAAATCAGCTGTAATGTCTTTGATCGGACTTTGGGTAGATTCGTCGGTATCGCCGGTGTTTTTTCTTTCAATCAGATAATAGTTCTTTGCCGGAATTGCGCCGGATAGCTGAATATAAGGGCTTAAATCAGTTTTTGAATACAAAACCCAGTTGGTCAAAGAGATTGTTTTTGAAGTTCGGTTGTATAACTCAATAAATTCGTCTGATGGATAATTCGCGCCAGTTCCCATCCAGCCGATTTCATTAATAACAACCGGCAGGGTGTTTATTTCCGCGGAAGTTGTCGCGGCGGACGACCAATTTCCGGATTGGTCAATCGCCCGCAAGGAAAAATCGTAGTTGGAATTATCAGCGAGCGTTAATGCGGTTGAAGTGGCGGTGGTGGTGGCGGTGTTTGAGCCGTAGCTTAATTCATAGTAATCAATGTCTTGATTGGAACTTGACCAAGCGAGATTAAGAGTTGTTGTCGCCGTTAAGCATCCTTCTGGTTCTGGAGAAAGAGAATTTGAACACTGGGAAATAGAAAATGAAGAAATTTCCGGGCCAACGGAGTCTATAAATAATGTTGCCGCGGTTGAGGAGGAAATATTGTTTGAAAGGTCAACGGCGTAAAAATCAATCGTGGTTGTTCCTTGATTAAACGATAGATTCAGCGACCAGTTGCCAGACCCGCCAGCAGTAGTCGTGGCAGTCGTGGTAGAACTATTTAATTGATAGATGACTTTAATGGTTGAAATGGCCTCGGCCGTTCCCTGAAAATCAATACTTGTGGTTGCGAAAGTTTGATTGAAGTTTGACGGAGAGTTGATGGTTGGCGGGTTAGGCGGCGTGGTGTCGGTGGGCGCGTTAATTGAAACCGCTTTTGTTGAAGTTGCCGACCAATTGTCGGTCTTATCTTTGGCGCGCAGGGAAAAAACGTAAGAGGTATTATCAGAAAGAATTAAGGTTGTTGAGGTTGCGATTGTTGTTGAAATATTTCCAGCATAAGAAAGTTCATAATAATCAAGATCAATGGCGCTTGAATTCCAGAGAAGATGGAGAGTGGTTGTTGCGACTTGGCAATTTTGGCCGGACGAGCATTCGGCAATTGAAAAAGTATCAATGGTTGGACCGATTGAGTCAATGAATAATTGAACGCTTATTGTTTGCGATTGATTGCCGGCCAAATCTTCCGCGTAAAAATTAATTGTTGTAGTTCCCTGATTTAAATTTAAAGACAAAGACCATTCGCCAAGATTTGAAACCGTTGTTGTGGCGGAACTTGCCGTTACTACGGAATTCGCCTCGGCTGTTCCCTGAAAAGTTATTTGCGAAGAGGTGAATGTTTGATTAAAACTTGACGGCGAAGTGATAGTCGGAGCATTGGGCGGAGTGGTGTCAGTCGGAGGAGTTTGGCTTGCTCTGTTTTGGCAATTATTTTCCGTTTTGGGAGTGGCAATAGCCGTGCACCAGGAAGCGTCATTTTTTTGCATTGTTTCTTTGGTGCTATTGTCTCCGGCTGGCCAGCTGGCGCTTGAATTGAGAACGGTTTGGTCAATGGTCGTGGTGGCGTTATTCGCGACATAAGAGAGAACAAGAATTTCGCCGCTGTTGTTTAAAGCGCCGGTGTAAATTTTGTCTGCCGCGATGTCGGGAACGGCGTTGTCGTCAGTCCTTTCTAATAAATAATATCCGAACGGCGAAATTAAACTTGTTAATTTTATATAAGGAGCGAGATTGGTTGAAGAATACAAAACGAAATTTTCCATTTTGATTGTCCGGTTTGTCGGATTATACAATTCAATCCATTCGTCGGACGAACTTGTTGCCGTGCCCATCCAGGCAATTTCGTTGATGATTACCGGCTGGGTGTTTATTTCAATTGAGACAGTAGAAGTCGCCGACCAATTGTTTGATTTGTCAACCGCTCGGAGCGAAAACGAGTAAGCTGTGTTATTTTGAAGGGTTAATGATGTTGATGTTGCCGTCGTGGTTGAAATGTTTGCGCCATAAGATAATTCGTAATAATTTAAATCCGAATCATTGGAATTCCAAAGAAGATTAATGGTTGTAGTCGCGATTAAGCAGTTTTGGGATGAGAGCGAATTTTGGCATTCAAGAACGGAAAAAAAACTTATTGAGGGTGGCGTTGTATCCGATGGGGTTGTATCTAATAGAATTGTGTTTTGGGAAACCATATTCGGAGTCGGCGATTGATTCCCTCCGCCTCCTGCTCCCGGCGCTGAAGGAATTGCGATTAAGCCGTATCGGTCAATAATGGAAGAAGCCGGCTTTTTTGCCGGCGGAATGGCGTACACATAGGTTGGAATATTGGAAGTGGGATTTTCTATCGTTTTAGTATTTGGAAATAGGGTTTCCAAGTTCGTATTTTGTACTGTTGGAGATGCCATCTCCAATTGGTCTGACTGAATCCCCAATGATTGAGTTGTTGCCGATTGGAAAGAAGAAGCTTGAGTTTCTGTTCCAAGAGATATAACAGAAGAAGTTTGCGGCTCTTGTTGAGAAAAAATATTTTTTAGAATATCAGCCGGCTTTAATATAACATCGCGGTAGAATTTTCTGGCTGTGGTTTTAATTATTGCTTGCGCAATTCCGGATTTTGTTTGTTCATTTAAAAAAGAAATTGTCTGGTCAGATGTATTTGGTTTTGGCGGCGAAGCAAGTTTTTCAGGATTTTGTTTGGCTTTTTCTGTTTCTTGATGAAAAAGATTGATAATTCCCGCGCCATTGATAATTGCTTGGCGGGAAAGAAGGGCGAAGTAGTCGGATAGGATTGGATAATAGTCATCACTAGATTTAATTGTATAAGTTTCGATAATTTTATAACCATCTTTTTTAATATCTTTCATTACTAATTTAAATTTTTTATTGTTTTCATCTATACCATAACAAAATTCATTATCACAATTTTGTTTAACGATATTAAGATCGGGTAGCTTATATTTACTATTATCTATCGTATCTTTGCTGAAAAAATTATTATTAGAATATTTAGCTAAATCAATTAAATATTCATTAATTGTGTTTTTAATGTTTGGCTTAAAGTCTTTGTCCTTTAATTCTTCTGAAATATTAAAATTTTGTCTGTCAAACTTTGCTGTATAAATTTCATAAGGACTGCCCAGATCCCCAGTAATATTTTGTACTGGTTCTGCATGAGTATCATTTCTTGTGTGTTCTGGCACAGTTGCGTCTTCTATTAAATGAAGAATAAATCCTAAAGTATAATAAGCTTCTTTTTTGTTATTATTTACAGCTAATTCATAAATGGCTTTTTCCCAAGTATGGTTTCCTAAAAATTGATGATAAGAAGTTTGTAAGTTTTGATTATGTAGCCATTCTAAAGAAGAGACCGGCGATTTATCAGCGATTAGGGCGTAAGAAACAGATTGAACAAGCCAATTCGGCATAATGCCAGTTTTTTCACCAGTCCACCCTTGATTATAAATCGGGTCATAAAAATGATTTATCCATCTTGGTATAGTGTCTTCATCGTGCGAACCCTGAATAATCCATTCTTTTTCTTCATCTGTGATTTTTGGGTCAAAAAATAAATTGTAAAAATCCATTATCTCATCGGTTAAAGCTGGATGAGTGGTAGTATCGTTGTAGGCCTTGGAAAAATCTGATAGAAAATAACCAGTTATAATAAAAACTATAAATACAATAAAATAAAATTTATGATATTTTATCATAAATTTTTATATATCAGTTAATTTCCAGATACCAGATGGGTATTTAATAAACTCTATCAAAATAGGTTTTCTTATTAAATAAAGATTTTCATTTTGAGAATATTTACCTTGATATTGTAGAGATTGTTTTAATAAATTAAGAACATTTTTAATATCTTTTTTTTGAGCATTTTTTAGATCATCTAGCTCCTTTTCTTGTTTTTCAAGAATAAAATACCTACTCGCCAATTCATAATCTCCTTTTTCCACCGCCTCAATAAACATTTGAAGTGTTTTCTGCGGAGTTTTGCCGCCATAGGTGTCGGCCATTAGTTTTTGCCTTTCTGTTTCTTCTTGCTTTTTGATTCCTTCTTGAAATTTTTTCAGCGCGCGCTTTTGCTGAAATTTTTTGTAATAAACATAGGAATAAACGCCAGCGTTAAATCCGCCGTAAAGAACGCCAAGAGCGACAATTATTAAACCAAAAAATTTTATAACTTTCATATTATCAAACCCTTTTCCATATCAAGCCAATAGACGCCGATTAGTCCGATTATAAACCCAACTGCGAAAACAATAATTAAAAATAAAACTACTTTTCGCGTGAAAATTTGTTCAAGAAAATTGGCCATCACAAGAGAATTATACAAGAAATTTATAATCATCGGCAAATGTGGATATTTTAATATCAGGCGTTGAATCTTAACAAGAGTTTGTCTCGGACATTCTCTCGGATAAATGTCTAAGACAAATGTCTAAGACAATGTCTGAGACAATGTCTGAAACTATTGAGGTTGAACCTCAATAGTTTGAGTGGTTTGTGTTCGTTCAACGCTGAGCCAAACACTTTATCAAAAATGACAAACCCAACATCGAAGATAAAAAGTGGAATAAGTATCATAATTTTCTTTTAGAGGTCTTTATAGTTATCAGAGCGGCTATTACAACCACAGCAACAAAAATTAAAATTGACACAGTTCCGACTTTCATAGTTGAATCATTTAGCACTTGGTCTTGGTTGGTTTGCTGAGACTTTAGCGCTTCAATTTCTGATTTTAGTTCGTTATTCTCTTGATACAATTTTGAACTAGATTGCTGTTGTTGAAGAATCTGATTTTGCTGTTTCAAAAAATAAGCTTGCCTACACGACTGAAATGCTACTGGGTCAGAAGAACGACACCCAGTTTCTAAATCTGTTTGCCATCGTGGGGAGAAATTTACGAAATCTCGTTTTTTTATTTCCTCCATATTGATAGTTTGGTTAATTGAGACTATCGAGGTTCAACCTCAATAGTTTGAATTTTTTGTAAATTGGTTTCATAGACCTAATTATAAAAAATATAAAAGGAATAAACAATAATCTGCGGAGGTTTAACCTCCGCAGATTAATGTCAGGCGTTGAATCTTAATAAGAATTTGTCTCGGACATTCTCTTGGACAAATGTCTAAGATAAATGTCTAAGACAATGTCTAAGACAATGTTTGAAACTATTGAGGTTTAACCTCAATAGTTTGATTAATAAAATAAAAACAGGGGCGATAATTGGGCGCCCCTTTATTTTCCAAGCTGAATTTTTGCAAGTTGCTGACTTAAAGTATCAGCTATTTCTAAATTATTAAACTTTGAGCCAGTTGCCGGAGAATAAATATAAAGACCTTTATTTATCTTCGGTTCTAAAAATGGCAATCCGCGAATAAGAGTAGCGGGCCAGAACGATACCTTGTGTTCGCTTACCATTGCTAAGCAATCAGGGCTGAATTGGTAAATTTCAACTTGGTAAATTTCAACTCGGACGCTTTTTCTGACATCAAGATGCGGTGTAGGCAAACCCCTTGTTGTTTTTTTGGTCTGTTGCAAAATTTCTAAATAAGCCGCTTTTTGTTTTTCGAATTCGTCCCAGAAAATATACCAATACACATCCCAAAATCTATCGATGATTTTTTTGCGCATCGGGTTTTCTTGGCTCATTTTAACCCCTTTCTTTAAAAAGACCTGTTTATTTTCTATCTAAAACTTATCAAAATCAACAATTTTTGCAAGAATCGGCAACTATTCCAATATTCTTAAGAATATTGGAATAGTTGTTTTCAAAAATATTTTTTTTGTGATAATGTTAGGTTGGATTTGTATTTGCGGAATTTGCCGGAAAGGAGGTTCTATAGATGCGTCCCAAAGAATTATTAGGCGTTCCTTTTATTTTATCAGAAGAAATTTTTTCTTTATTCCTGGATTCTTTGGACGGATTTAGGGAAAAAGGGAATTTCCACTTGTGTCCGTTTTGCCAAGAAAATACCATGATTAAAATCCATGAGATTCATCCATTTTATCGATGTCCGATTGGCCATCCTGAATTGAAATTATTTTTCCCCGGAACGATAGAATTAAGAAAAAAACATGAAGGGTTGGGATTTTTTTGTTTCTGCTATTATTCAACCAAGGAAGAATTTCTTGAATTGATGGAAAAAGAGCGTTCCGGCGATTTTAAATATCAGTCAAACGCTCACTATATTTGCCTTGACAAGATTTAAATCAAATCAAGGCGTTTTTTTTGCAAAAAAACAGGGAAGTTTTTTGCTTCTTTAATTTAGAAAATAATTCAACGGAATAATTTTTTGAGTTCCAATAATAGCGGGGCGGCTAAAAAAATTGACGAATAGGTGCCCAACACTATTCCCAAAACCAAAGTCAAAACAAAAAATTTAATCGTTTCTCCGCCAAGGATGATAATCGGAGTTATTACCAAGAGCGTGCCCATGCCGGTGTTGAGCGACCTTATATAGGTTTGTCTTAAACTTTCCCCGATGATATTTGAAAATTCTTCCCTGCTGGATTTCATCAGATTTTCTCTAATTCTGTCAAAAATGATGATTCGGTCGTTGATTGAGTAGCCGATAACCGCGAGAATGGCGGCGATAAAAGGAAGCCCCACTTCAACTTGATGATACCTTCCAAGATAAGCGAATACTCCCAAGACAACAATGATGTCAAAAATTAGAGTGATGATTGTGATAAAACCATAACTCCAGGAAGTGAAAATATAAGAAATCTGGCGAAAAGCGATTGCCATATAGATAATCATCAAGACAAGAGAAATTATTATCGCAAGCGCCGCTTTGTTTTTAAGCTCTTTTCCGATGACCGGGCCGATTGAATCAAATCTTAGTTCTTCTTTCGGGTTTAAATTTTTGACGATTTCTTCGTGGGCGTTCTGGTCAATGTCCTTGAAGCGAAGAATATAAGTCGCGTTTTCGCTTTTTTTGATTTCAACTTCCCCCAAATTGAAATTTTTTAACTTTTCCCGGATTTCGTTTTCTTGGATTTCTGAATCAAATTTAATTTCCATTAAACTGCCTCCGGTAAAATCTATCGCCGGACGCACGCCGTAGTTTATAAAGAAAAACAAGGCGGCGATAAAGGTAAGGCCGGAAAAGATGTAAAATATTTTTCTGTAATTGACCACAAACATAATTTTATCTGTTTAAAGCGCGAAGATAAATTTTCGTAAGCCAGACCCCGCTTAACATGCTCGTTGCCACCCCGATTATTAAAGTCAAGGCAAATCCCTTAATGGCGCTTGTGCCAAGCCAAAACAGCACTATCCCGATAAAAATGGTTGTAAGGTTGCTGTCAAAAATAGCGTTCCACGCCCGTTTGAATCCGTCTTCAACCGCGATTGTTTTTGTTTTGCCGGCCTTTAATTCTTCTTTGGTTCTTTCAAAAATCAAAACATTAGCGTCAAGGGCCATTCCCAAAGACATTAAAAATCCAATCAATCCGGCAAGCGTCAGAGTGACGGGAATGAGTTTAAAGAGCAAAAGCGTGAAGCCGAAATAAAATAAAAGCGCGAAGAGAGCGATTAATCCGAGGAGCCGGTAGTATGCCAGGAAATACAAAGATAAAAGCGAAAGGCCGATTAATCCCGCTTTAATTGAATCATTGATTGAATCTTGGCCGAGCGTCGGTCCAACCCTTTCTTGACTTACGAGTTTTATTGGAATCGGAAGGGCGCCGGAATTTAGCCGTTGGACGAGAAGTTTAGCTTCTTTTGGCGTGAATTTTCCCGTAATTTGGGCTTTGCCGCCGATTATTTCTTCGCGCACAACCGGAACGCTTATTGGAACTCCATCCAGATAAATCGCAACCGGTTTTCCGACATTTTCTTTTGTTATTTTTGCGAAAATTTCCTTGCCGGTTTCGTCAAATTCCAAAGAAATAATCGGTTCAAAAGTCGTCTCATCAAATTGCAGAGTTGATTTTTTCAAAAATCGGCCGGTTAGCGCCGCGCTTATGAAATACGGGTCTTCGTTTAATCTCTGGTTTTGTTTTTGCGATTCTAAAATTATTTTTGTTTCTTCTTCGGTTCTTTGGGTTTTGAATTCAAGATAAGGTGTCTCACCGATCATTTTTATCGCTTCGTCAATATTATAGACGCCGGCAAGCTCAACAATCAGCCGCCGTTCTTTGTCTTTTTTCTGGACCTGGACAATCGGTTCGCGCACGCCGAACAAATTAACTCTTCTTTCGATGACATCTCGCAGTCCGCTCATCGCCGAGTCAATTTCTCTTCCTTTTACAACGGATAAATCCGCTTGATAGATCAGATGGCTTCCGCCTTGCAAATCAAGCCCGAGTTTGAAAGGAAATTTGGCGAATTTGCCCGCCAAAAATTGGTTTTTTAACAAAAATGGAGAAAGATGAAAATAAAGAAGAAAAACGGTCAACAACAGAAAAGCGGCTGATAGAAAATAGTATTTTCTTTTTGGCATAAGGCGAAAAATTGGATATTCGCAATATATCATAAAAACCAAAAAGTTTCAAAATTTTCAAGATTTGTGATAAATTATTCAAATCGTGATAGCGCGATTTTTGAAGGACAAATTTTTTCAGAACAGTTTTATTTATGTAAGCGGCACTCTTTTTGCCGGTTCGCTCGGATATCTTTTTCATTTTTTGATTTCCAGAAAGCTTTCAGTGGCGGAATACGGCGAACTTCAGGGTCTTTTGGCTCTTCTGGGCATTGTCGGAGTCTTTTCTTCGTCTCTTTCTTATTTTGTCATTAAGTATTCGTCGGCTTTCGCGAAGCAAAACGATTTTGGCGCCACCCGGGCGTTCATTGAATGGGTGAATTCCCAAATTCACAAATTAGTTATCGCTTTTTTGGTTTTGTTCGTTTTAGCAAGCCCGTTTATTCACAATTATCTCAAACTTTCCGATTTTGTCGGCATCATTGCCGTCGGCTTTGCGATTGTTTTTGGCATTTTAACGACTGTTTACGCCGCCGCTTTCGCCGGCTGGCAGGATTTTTTGCTTGTCAATGTCATTGGCGCTTTCGGTTCTCTTTTAAAACTGTTTTTCGGCTTGCTTATCGCGATTTTTTTGGCAAAAGCGTCGTTCGTGATTTTTTCCGTTTTTATCGCCGCCGCGGGCGGATGGTTTTTGGCGAGGTTTTTCGCTAAAAAAAAATTTTTCAAAGGACCGGCGGAAAAAATTGATTGGAAAGAAAAATATTTTCCGGATTTAAAAATCAGAGAAATAGTTTTTCCGATTTTTATTTTTTCATTGATGATTGCCTTATTGAGCGACCTTGATGTGCTTCTTGTCAAAAATCTGACCTCGCCGGAAATTACGGGTTATTTCGGCGCTCTTAAAATTTTAGGAAAAATAATTTTATGGATTAATTTGGCGATTGTGGCCGTGGTTTTACCGGAGGCCTGCGCCGAAGGACATGCGGGGCAAAATATAAGTTTGAAAAAATTATTAGGCGCTTACGGATTAATTGTTTTTACGAGCGCGTGCGCCACTTTGATTTATTTTTTCTTTCCGGAATTCACAATCAAGCTTTTCTTTGGAGCCAAATACGCGGTTTTCGGGCCGGACCTGTGGCTCTTCGGAATTATAGCGCTGATTCTTTCTTTATTAATGTTTGAGGCGAATATCGCTTACGCCCGCCATGATTTTAAAATTTCTTACATTCTCGGATTTTCAGCCTTACTGATGACAATCTTTATATATTTATTTCACGAAACGATTCGCCAGACGGCGCTCGGCATTATTTTCGCGGTTTTTATCGGCTATTTTTTCGCCCTTATTTTGAATTTGATTCACAGAAAAAGAGAAGAAGTTGACAGATTTGTCGCCCTTGATATTCCGTAAATAAAAGTTTATAAAGTTGTAAAGTTATGGCAAAAGGAAAAAAATTAATTTCCGTGATAATACCGGTTTATAATGAAGAAAAAAACATTCTTTTGATTTATAACGAGATTAAAAAAGTTTGGGAAAATTTAGCGGAAAATTACGATTACGAGCTGATTTTTGTCAATGATTGCAGTCAAGATAAAAGCGGAGAGGAGATAGAAAAAATCGCGGAGGGCGATAAACAAGTGAAGCATTTGGAATTTTCGCGGAATTTCGGAAAAGAAATCGCCACTTCGGCCGGATTGCATCACGCGCTTGGCGAGGCGGCGATTATGATTGACGCCGACCTTCAGCATCCCTCGGAATTTATTCCCGAATTCGTTGAAAAATGGGAAAACGGCGCTCCGGTGGTCGTAGGCATAAGGGAAAAAAATAAAGGAGAAGAATTGTTTAAACGAATCGGCTCGGCGTTGTTTTATAGAATAATGAATCTTATCGGCGAAACTCAAATTATTCCCAACGCCACCGATTTCAGATTGCTTGACAGAAAAGTCATTGAAGAATTTAAAAAATTCACGGAAAGAAACAGGATTACAAGAGCGCTTGTGGATTGGCTCGGATTTGAAATAGCGCGCGTTTATTTCCGCGCCAACGAAAGAAAATCGGGAAAAGCGGGATACAACTATTTAAAATTGATTAAACTCGCGCTTTCGTCTTTTGTTTCCCATAGCTTATTTCCGCTGAAATTAGCCGGCTATCTCGGAATTTTTATTACCGTTTTTTCAACATTTCTGGGATTATTTGTTATAATTGAACAAATTATTTTAAAAGACCCTCTTGGCGTAAGGTTTTCCGGCACAGCCATGCTTGCGGTGATGATTTTGTTTTTAGTCGGCGTTATGTTAAGTTCGCTTGGTTTAATCGCCCTGTATATTGCTCATATTCACGACGAAGTGATTAACCGGCCGATGTATGTCATTAAAAATCAAAAATCAAAAATAAAAAATCAAAATTATGATTAAAATTATTCACAAAAAGAAAGAATGCATCAGTTGCGGAAGTTGCGCCGTTCTTTGTCCGCAATACTTTGAAATGGGAGGGGATAATTTCGCGGAATTAAAAGGAAGCAGATTAAACGGCGCGACCGGAAACCAAGAACTCGAAATTTCGGAAAAAACAAAAGAACTTGAGGACGCCGCGCAAAGCTGTCCGGTTCAGATTATTATTTTGGAAGAGAAGTGATTTTTATGCCCAGTAAGACAAAATCAAATGCTAAATCTAATTTCTTGCCGAGCATAAACATGTATTATTGCCAAATCATATTTAAACATAATAGTCGGATGTTTATTTGCGGATTTAGCAAGAAATATTCGATTTAGTCTTACTGGGTATGCCAAAAAGAATTTTAGTTACGGGTGGGGCCGGTTTTATCGGCTCGCATTTATGCGAAAGATTGTTGAGCGAAGACAATGAAGTTTTATGTTTGGATAATTTTTATACAGGAGCGAAAAGAAATATTGAAGAGTTGATGGACAGCAAAAAATTTGAATTGATTCGCCACGATATCACCCTGCCGATTTTGCTTGAAGTTGACCAGATTTATAACTTAGCTTGTCCGGCCTCGCCGGTTCATTATCAATATAATCCGGTAAAGACGATTAAAACCAATGTTATCGGCGCTTTGAATATGCTGGGGCTCGCGAAAAGAGTCAAGGCAAAGATTTTACAAGCGTCAACTTCGGAAGTTTACGGAGACCCGGAAGAGCATCCTCAAAAAGAGAGCTATTGGGGACGGGTTAATCCGGTCGGAATCAGGAGTTGTTACGACGAGGGCAAACGTTGCGCCGAAACGCTTTGTATGGATTTTCATCGGCAAAATAAAGTTGATGTCCGAATTGTCAGAATTTTTAACACCTACGGGCCGAATATGAATCAAAACGACGGCCGGGTTGTGTCTAATTTTATAGTTCAGGCGCTGAAGAATCAGCCGCTCGCGGTTTATGGCAATGGCAATCAGACAAGGTCATTTCAGTATATTGATGATTTAATTGAGGGAATGATAAGAATGATGGAAAATGAAAGTGGTTTTATCGGGCCGGTAAATCTCGGCAATCCTGACGAATTTTCTATAAAAGAACTCGCCGAGAAAATATTAAAATTAATTCCTGAAAGCGAAAGCAAAATTATTTATAAGCCGCTTCCGCAGGACGACCCAAAGCAAAGACAGCCGGATATAACTTTAGCCAAACAAATGCTTGATTGGGAGCCAAAAATCAAGCTTGAAGAAGGCCTTAAAAAAACAGTAGAGTATTTCAGGAAAATTTTATGAAATTATCGATTTTCGGCGTTGGTTATGTCGGCTTGGTAAGCGGAGCTTGTTTTGCTGAATTGGGAAACGAGGTTTTATGTTGTGACATTGACGAAGAAAAAATCAAAATTTTGAACAAGGGCGAAGTTCCGATTTACGAGCCGGGACTGAAGGAATTAGTTGAAAGAAATGTCGGAGAAAAAAGACTTTTTTTCACGAGTGACCCGGAAGAAGCAGTAAGATTGGGAGAGATATTGTTTATCGCGGTGGGCACGCCTCAAAAAGATTACGGCGCGCCCGATTTGAAATATGTGCATGATGTTGCCAAAATCATCGGCGAAAATTTGGACAAAGAAAGAAAAATTATCGTCAATAAATCAACTGTTCCGGCGGGAACAGCGGGAGAGGTAAAAAGCATTATCGCCGAAGAATTAAAAAAAAGAGGAGCGAATTTTGATTTTGCCGTTGTTTCCAATCCGGAGTTTTTGAAAGAAGGGGACGCTATAAACGATTTTATGAAGCCCGACAGAGTGGTGGTTGGCGTTGACGAAGAATGGGCGAGAAAAATAATGGAAGAGCTTTATTTGTCCCTGACAAAGAACGGACACCCGATATATTTTATGGACACGGCTTCTTCGGAAATGTCAAAATACGCGGCAAACGCCCTGCTTGCCGCCAAGATTTCTTTCATCAATCAGATAGCGAATTTATGCGAGATTGTCGGAGCAGATGTTGAAGAAGTTCGCAAAGCAGTTTGCGCCGACAAAAGAATAGGGCATCATTTTTTATATCCCGGCATTGGCTACGGAGGAAGTTGTTTTCCCAAAGATGTTCAGGCGCTCTCCGCCCTTGCCAAAAAATTCGGCTATACCGCCAATCTAATAGAAGCGATTGAAACGGTAAATAACGAACAAAAAGAGAAATTTGCCAAAAAAATAATTCAGGAATTGGGAGATTTAGACGGCAAAAAAATTGCCATTTGGGGATTGTCTTTCAAGCCAAACACCGACGATATGCGAAGCGCGCCCTCCATAAATATTATTGAAAGATTGTTGGCTAAGGGCGCGAGAATTTCCGCTTACGACCCGGCGGCCCTTTCCGAAGCGCGCAAGATTTTCAACAATCGCGTGGAATACGTTTCCGATATGTATGAGTGTTTGCGGAGCGCCGGAGCCCTTGTTTTGGCGACAGAATGGCCGCAATTTAAAGAGCCGGATTTTGCTCGCATGAAAAAATTGCTCAAAAGTCCGATTATTTTTGACGCTAGAAATATTTATTCGCTCCAAAGAATGAAAGAATTAGGGTTTAAATATATCAGCGTTGGAAGGCAAGCGGTATGATTAAATACAGCCTTATTGTTCCCGTTAAGGAAATTAACGATTATATCCGCGAAACAATTCAAAAAATTTTAGAAATTAAAAGAGATGATTTTGAGATAATTGTTTATCCCGATAAAGCTACTCGAGAAATCTGGGACAAAACTCGTCAAATTTCAACCGGTCGCGTCGGCCCGGCTCAAAAAAGAAATTTGGCGATTCGCGACAGCTTAGGCGAAATTCTGGTTTTTATTGACGATGACGCTTATCCGGAGAAAAATTTTCTTGACATTCTTGATGAAAATTTTAACGACCCGAATGTAACGGCGGTCGGAGGTCCCGCGATTACTCCGCAAACCGATTCTTTTTTTCAGAAAGTTTCAGGCGCGGTTTTTTTAAGCAGATTGTCCCATAGCCACCCCGAAAGATATTGGTCTCTCGGCAGGAAAAGGTTTGTTGACGACTGGCCGAGCGTAAATCTCTCAATAAGAAAAAAAAGTTTTACAGAAATCAACGGATTTGATTCTGAATACTGGCCGGGAGAGGATACAAAATTATGCTTGGATATAATTAAAAAAATAAACGGCAAGATATTGTACGAACCGGAATTGATTGTTTATCATCATCGCCGCTCGGGTTTGATAAATCATTTAAAACAAGTTGGCGGCTATGGATTGCATCGCGGTTTTTTCGCCAAAAAATTTCCAGAAACTTCTTTTAAGCTGAAATATTTTATTCCTTCCGGATTTTTTATTTTTGTTGTTTTCGGCTGGGTTCTTTTATTTTTTCCGTTGTTTTTTAAATTTTTATATTTTAGCGTTTGGATTTTATATTTATTCGCTCTGATTTTCGCCATTTTTGATATTTATGTAAAAATTAAAGACGCTAAAATCAGCCTTGTTTCCATTTTTTATATTTTTTTAACTCATATTTATTACGGCTTCAGATTTATCCAAGGCTTTGTTTTTACAAAGAATTTGAAAAGCAAGCTGAAATAATTTAAAGTTTACAAATCAGCTTATGAAAATCGCCATTTCTTATCCGCCATTAAAAGATATAAAAGGAACACCTATGATTAGCCAAAATAGGCAATATCAGGTTTTTTCTAACCCTACTTATATCTATCCAATGGTTCCGGCTTACGCGGCCACTTTGCTTAAGAAAAACGGCTATGAAGTTTTTTGGGACGACGCCATTGCCGAAGAATTGACTTACGGAGAATGGATTGGGAGGATTTGCGAAGAAAAGCCGGATGTTATCGCCATTGAGACAAAAACGCCGGTCATAAAAAGGCATTGGAGAATTATTGATGAAATAAAAGAATTAGTGGAATTAGAAAACAAGCAAAGATGCGAGTCTTGTTCTCAGGCGGAATTTTGCGGCGATAAAGAAGAAAAATTGAAAATTGAAAATTGGAAATTGAAAATTGTTCTGATGGGCGACCATATAACGGCCTTGCCGGAAGAATCTTTGGCAAATTCAAAAGTTGATTACGCGCTTACCGGAGGCGATTATGATTTTATGCTTTTGAATCTGGCGAATCACTTGGCGAAAAGCGAGCCTCTTGAACCGGGTTGGCATTTTAGAGATGAAAAAGGCGAAATCAAAAATACCGGAAAATTTCAACTAAATCACAATTTGGACGACTTGCCTTTTATTGACAGGGAATTAACCAAATGGAAATTATACGCTTATGAAAACGGCAATTATAAATATCGTCCCGGCACCTATACAATGGTTTCGCGCGATTGCTGGTGGCGGAAAAACGGCGGATGCGCTTTTTGCGCCTGGACAACGCTTTATCCTCAATGGCGAACTCAAAAACCGGAAAAACTTTTGGACGAAATCGGCCATTTGATTAAAAAATATCAAGTAAAGGAAATTTTTGACGACTCCGGCACTTTTCCGGTCGGCAAATGGCTGGAAGATTTTTGCAAAGGAATGATTGAGCGCGGCTACAATAAAAAAATAAAATTCAGCTGCAATATGCGGGTTGGCGCGTTGAGCATGGAACAATATAAATTGATGGGTGAAGCTAGCTTCCGTTTTATCCTCTATGGCTTGGAATCAGCCAACCAAAATACTTTGGACAGATTAAACAAAGGAATCAAAATAGACGGCTACGAAGAAGAAATGAGAATCGCAAAAAAAGCCGGTTTAGAGCCGCATGTAACCTGTATGATTGGTTATCCTTGGGAAAGTTATGAAGACGCGAAGCGCACTGTTGATTTCACGAGCAAGCTATTCAACAGAGGTTATATTGATTCGCTTCAGGGAACAATTGTTATTCCTTACCCGGGAACGGCGTTATATAAATACTGTAAAGAAAATAACCTCCTGCTTTTTGACGATTACGACAGATATGACCAGCGGGAGCGGGTGATGAAAAGCGAATTGACTGATGAACAAGCGAAAGAATTGGTGCAGGGCCTTTATAAATCTTTTATTACGCCAAAATTTATTTTAAAAAAATTGGTTTCAATAAGAAAAATTGACGACATTAAATTTTTCTGGCGGGCGGGTTTTAAAGTCTTAGGACACCTAACGGATTTTAGAAAATGAGCGCAGAATTAGCTCTTCATTTATCGGCGCATTTTTTTGCCAGCATTTTTGCCGGTTATCTTATTTGGAAAATTTGGCAAAAACCGGCCGCTTCTTTTTTAGCGGCAATCGCCGGCGGGGTTTTTGTTGATTTAGATCATTTTATTGACTACTATTTTGTTTTTGGTTTTGATTTGAGATGGGATTATTTTTTCAACGGCTATCAGTTTTTAAAAAGCGGAAAAGATTACATATTTTTTCACGGCTGGGAATATGTCCTTATTTTATTTTTTTTGCTGTTCGTGTTTAAAAACAAATCGGCGAAATCAGTTGTCTTGGGATTGGCGTTGGGAATGTTTTTTCATTTGTCTCTTGATTCGGCGCTAAACGGACTTCCCGTGAGATCCTATTCAATAATTGAAAGAGCGAAGAATAATTTTGAAGCCGAAAAATTGGTTGAACCGGAGCGCAAAGCCGAGTATTTGCTTAAAAGACAAATAATTAAATTTTAAATATGGTTAGTCTGGTTTCAGTTATTATTACCACGAAAAACGAAGAAAAAAATATAGAAAATTGCCTAAAATCAATCAAAAATCAAACTTACTCCCCGGACAAGATTGAAATTATTATTGTTGATAATAATTCGTCAGATAAAACAAAAGAAATAGCCGGAAAATACACTGATTTAATTTTTGATAAGGGACCGGAAAGAAGCGCTCAAAGAAATTTTGGCGTCAGACAGTCAAAAGGCGAATATTTTTTGTATCTGGACGCCGATATGATTTTACATCCCGAAGTGATAAGCGAATGCGTTGAATTAGCGGAAAAAAATCCTAAAATCACCGGTTTATACATTCCGGAGATTATTACGGGAAACAGTTTTTGGAGCAAAGTCAGGCGGTTTGAAAGAAGTTTTTATAACGCCACCGCCATTGATTGCGTCCGCTTTATAAAGAAAGAAAAATTTTTGGAAGTCGGCGGTTTTGATGAATCAATGACCGGACCGGAAGACTGGGATTTTGACAAGAAAATAAAGATGGCGGGACAAGTTGCCTTGATAAAAAATCCCGTTTATCATAATGAAGCGGAATTTAATTTGGCGAAGTATTTAAACAAAAAAGCGTATTACGCCAAAAGTTTTGACAGATATGCGGATAAATGGGGCAAAGATGATTCAGACATCAAAAAGCAATTAGGTTTTTATTACAGATTTTTTGGAGTTTTTATTGAGAACGGCAAGTGGAAAAAATTATTAAGCCACCCGATTTTGGCTCTGGGAATGTATTTCTTGAGATTTATGGTCGGAATTAAATTTTTAATGAGAAACATATATAATAAATCAAAAACCAGAGCACAA
>MHMS01000026.1 GCA_001821615.1 Candidatus Niyogibacteria bacterium RIFCSPLOWO2_12_FULL_41_13
TTGCCGGCCAAAAGCGCCGGTTTTACAATCTCTTCAATATGCTGGGCTCGGCTCGCGCAAAAAAGAAAAAGTTCAGTCAAGGCGGACATTTTACCGTGCGCTTTGTCCATTAAAACGCCTCTGATTTTCTCGCCTATAACCGTTCCGCCCGGCTCCCTGGTAAAAACAACATCTTTGCGACCATCGAGTTTTCCCCGCAAATACGCGACAACAGAACTTTTGCCCGCTCCTTCTCCTCCTTCAACAACCATAAACTTGCCTTTTTTCATAAAATCCTCCTTTAAATTTAAGTTGCAAATCTATGTTATTTATATTAAATCAAGATAAAAAAATCAATAAAGAAAACGCGCCGGAGATTTATTCCCGAGAACAGAGTTATATTTTAAAAAGAGCGAGCGGGAATGAAATTCGGCGAAATAAAAAACAGCGAATATAAATTAAAGCAAAAAGAAATTTTAAATTTAATCGCGGTTGTTGAAGATGGCGAAAAAAAATGAAACAGATGAAAATATCCAAACCGTCGGCTTTGGGTGTTTTTATTAATTTGTTATCATAAATAAAAACGGCATCATGCTGAAAAATCTGAACATAAAAACAAAAATAACGCTCGGGTTTTTGGCCGTGGCCGTGTTTTCAATCGGCGTTATAAGTTATTTCGTCTACAACGCGGCGAAAGAAAACCTTAGGGCGCAGATTTTTGACGACTTGGTCCTGACGGCGAATACGATGGAAGGAAGTCTTCTCAATTTTATTGAACGAGGCAAGGGCCGGGCGATAGATTTTTCTTCGGACGGCTACATTCGCGACGCTTCGCGAGATGTCATCTCCAAAAAAACAACCGCGCTGTCTTCGGGTTTAAACGAACACCTTCGCCGAAATAAAATGTCGCTGGATAAAACAATATACGGCATTATGATTATAGACCTTGACGGCCGCGTTATCGCTTCAACTTTGGACAGCGAGGTCGGTGGAACAGGACTTGCTTCGGACGCGAATTTTCTCTCGGCGAAAAAACTTGAAAAAGGCGAGGCGAGCGCGAGCGATATTTTTTTCTCCAATTACTTTGGAGAAAACAAAACGCCTTCTTTCGCCATAGCTTCTCCTCTTATGGATAAAATCACCCAAGAGAGAATCGGCGTGATAATGAATTTCATCAAAACCGACGAACTCAACGACATACTTTCCGGCCGACAACAAATCAAACTGGGAGCGCGAACAAGCCCGATTCAGAAAAGAAAAACCATAGAAACTTATCTCGTCAATAAAGAAAAAACAATGATAACGGAGTCCAGGTTTTTACAAGACGCGATTCTAAAAAAAACAATTAACGCCGAACCGGTTAAAAAATGCGTTGAAAAACAAGAGGATTTTGTCGGAATATATCCCGGCTACCGCGGCGCGCCGGTTGTCGGAGCGTCTATGTGCCTTCCAAACGGCTGGACGCTTTTGACGGAAATAAATGAAAACGAAGTCTTTGAAGGACTGGAAAAACTAAAATTAAACATATTGTTGTTGGCGCTCGCGGTCAGCTTTGGCGTTTCCATTCTCGGTTATTTTTTAGCGAGCGGCATCAGCAATCCGATAAAAGAATTGGCGCTTATCGCCAAAAAAATCGGGGAAGGCGATTTTTCCCAACGAACAGTTGTTAAATCAAAAGACGAAATAGGCCGGCTCGCCTCCTCTTTCAATGAAATGGCCGAAAAACTCAAGGAAATTGACCGAGTCAAAAGCGAATTCGTGTCTTTGGCTTCCCACCAGCTTCGCACCCCTCCCAGCGCCATTAAATGGTTTACCGAAATGCTCTTGGGTGAAAAAGCGGGGAAAATGGACGAACGCCAAAAAAGTTATCTATTGGAAATCGCCCGTAACAACAAAAGAATGATTGAGCTTATCAACCAGCTTCTCAATGTTTCGCGAGTGGAATTGGGCGTTTTCGCGATTGAGTCGGAACCGACGGACATTTCTGAAGTCGCCGAAGAAACAATTAAAGAACTCGCCCCTCAAATCGCCAAAAAAGAATTAAATGTGGTAAAAGAATACGACAAAAATATGCCTCTTGTTAACACCGACCCGGCGCTTTTGCGAATCACTTTTCAAAATTTGCTCTCAAACGCCGCAAAATACGTTCCGGAAAAGGGAACGATTTGGCTCGCAATCAAAAAAGAGGCGGGGAATTTTCTTATCAGGGTGGCCGATAACGGCTATGGCATTCCAAAAAATCAGCAATCAAAAATTTTCACAAAATTATTCCGCGCCGACAACGCTGTGGAGATTGACCCCGACGGAACCGGCCTCGGCCTTTACATCGTCCAATCAGTCGTAAAAGAAATGGGTGGCGCGATTAGATTTGAATCTGAAGAAAACAAAGGAAGCGCGTTTTACGTCACTCTTCCCCTGAAGGGGCTAAAAAAACGAGAAGGAGTAAAAGGATTGCGTTGATAAGTTTTATTTTAATTTTTCCGATTGTCTGTTAATATATAGGTATGGAAAACAAACCGTTAAACAAAACCCTGCTTATCGTTGAAGACGATTCATCGCTCTTGCTGGCGCTTAGCGACCGATTCGCGGACGAAGGATTTAAAATCATACAGGCGAAAAACGGCGAAGAAGGACTGGAGCTGGCCATAAAACGCCATCCCGACCTCATACTGCTTGACATTATTATGCCGAAAATGGACGGCATAACGATGTTGAAAAAAATGCGCGAAGACGCCTGGGGCAAACACGCGCCGGTTATCATTCTGACTAACCTAAGCGTTGACGACAAGGTCCTTAACGACATTTCAAAAACCGAGCCGTCTTATTATCTCGTAAAAACAGATTGGAACATAGAAGCGGTGGTGAAGAAAGTTAAAGACCGGCTGGGGATTCTTTGAATGGAAATAAAAACCATCTACAAAGACAAAGATTTTATTGCGGTTTTGAAGCCGGCGGGAATCGTAACTCATCCCGATAATCAACACGAACTTAAAAAAAGTTTAATCGGCGAAATTTTAAAAAAATATCCGGAAATAAAAAATGTCGGCGAAGACGTTTCAAGGCCGGGCGTTGTTCATCGTTTGGACAAGGACACTTCGGGCGTTCTGCTTGTTGCCAGAACGCAATCCGGATTTGAATATCTCAAAAATCTGTTCCAGCAGCAGAAAATAAAAAAATCTTATCTGGCGCTGGTTAAAGGAGCGCTCAAAACAAAAAAGGGAATTATTGAGGGCGTTCTTGGTCGGACAAAAACAGGAATTTTCGGAACATATAAATTAAAAGGAAAGGAAAGACCGGCAATTACCGAATATAAAGTTTTGGAAATATTTAAAAACAAACTTGGCGAATTTTCTTTGCTTGAGGTTTTTCCAAAAACCGGCCGCACTCATCAGATTAGGGTTCATTTAAAATCAATCGGCCATCCGGTTATTTGCGACAAAATTTACGGCGGCAAAAATACGATTTGTCCTTTTAGCTTAACCCACCAATTTCTCCATGCTTATTCTCTGGAATTCGTCTCCCCTTCGGGCGCGGCTTTGCGCCTTGAAACGATTCTGCCGGAAGACTTAAATTCGGTTTTGGAAAAACTTAGAAACAAAACTATCCACAAATTTCACGATCGTGAAATTTATGGATAGTTTGGATTGGAAAAAACGCTATACTCTACACCATAAAGACTAAACCTCGGTAATTGACAATAGTTAAGGGTTTTAAATCGTAAATAAAGTTGTTTTGATGGCTTCTTTTTGTATATCCCAATCAGAACCCCATCTCGTAGAGCCCTCTATCTCAATATAGGCAACATGATTGATATCACACCATTCTTTCATTGTTCCTGTTTGGTTTAATTTTTCCCAATCCTCATTGCTAACATAACCGAATCCAGTTTTCCGAGCAAAAAGCTTTGTAAGTTTTTGTGAAAGTTCGTTTTTATTTCCCATTACATATTTTCCAGCATTATGAAACATAAATATAATCCTGACATTCTGATCTCTTACAAAATCTGTTAATGATTTAGTTTCTGACTCTGAATTGCCGTACTCTCCGCAATATACCTCTAATGTATCGGAATAATCTTTACCAAATGACCAGACTGATTTTTTATTGAAATTTGGTGTATCAAAATTGCGATTTAAATCAACATTATTTGCGTTGAATCTTCCAAATCTTCCGCCATTAAAATAATCCGGGTTTTTAAGAGCTAATTCATACCCGTCTGGATTTAAGCAGGGAATAATAAATAATGTGTAATTTTCTAGTTTATTTTGATTTTGGTATATCCAGTTTATAAAATTATAGGCTAGTTTTATTGTCCCGATTTCATTTCCGTGTAATCCAAAAGCATACAAAATTATTTGCGAGCCAGCTCCAATTTGGTAACACTCGATGTCTTTTCCTTTACCCGATTTACCAATTATATGATTTTTGATATTTTGCGGAAATTTAGGAGTTTTTTCAAAATTATTTTGAACATAACCTATAAGTCCTCTTTTTATATAACCAAGGCGTTTTTTGATTTTTTTTAGCATTGTATTAATTCTTTATTCTATAACTTCTTTGCGCGTAATGTCTCCATTTAAATTTTCTATTATAATACTTTCTAAACGATTCAAATATTCCATTATTTCTTCTCTAGAATTGTCTTTAGTTCCGTCTATTACAAAGAATACTTTATTGGTTTGAGGGGTTATTTTAGTCAAATCACAGTCTTTTGAATATCTTGAGAATATTTTGTCATCATCAGCATAAACTATCTCATTTTCCGGAACTAATTCTTCTTTATCTTCAAATAATGGTAAATATTTTTCGGCGGTTTTTGAAGTTCGCAAAGTAATTTGTCCAATTATTTTCTCTAAATCAAAAGCTCCTACGGGTAATTTAGATGATACGGCCATTATATTAGCTAAATCTACTATCACATTGATGTTGGGAATATTTTTACCATTACAAATTCTTTTAATCATTACGATTTGGGCCGGGCTTATTTGATTTGGATTTAAACCCATTTCTTTGAACTGTTTTAACCAGCCTTTAATATTTTTATCTTCCAAATAACGAGAACATATATTATCTTTAATTTCTTTTTCAACTTTTCGTCTAAGTACTGAAAAAGTATCTGTGTCTTTACAAACCTTGATATTTTCAACAAAAAGAAAACCAAATTTTACCCCTTTATATTTTTCTTTTACAGAATCTGAAATTGAAACTAGTTTTTGATTCATCCTTTATTTTAATATAAATTTACTCTCGGTAAATAGGTAGATGGACTGCGATGTCGTTTAGTCCGTCAATTCTCGAACAATTCATGACGATTTTGCCCGAAGACCTAAACAATGTTTTAGAAAATTTAAAAAAAAGAAAATTAGCTTAAAATTATTCCAATATTCTGCCGAGCTATTCTCGCCCGATTCTCCAATTTTTTGCGAAGCTTATAAAAAAGTAGTAATTTTATAATGAACATGCTAACTTTACTACGGAAATCTCTTTTAAACAACTAAATAGGAGGAACAAGCAATGAAACTTCGCGGAATTGACTTCGGAAATGTTTTTGGCGCCTCGGGCGTGCAGGGGTTCTTTGGAGAAGGCTGGTTCCACAAGATATGGAAACCGTTCGGCTTGGACTTTACTGGTATGACATTTGTCGCAAAAACGGCAACGCTTCTGCCTCGCAAGGGAAATATGTCTCTTACGAGACACTACACGCCCCGTAATCCGTTTTCGGGATGTGTTAAAATAAAACCGCTGCGCGGCGTGATGTTGAACTCAATCGGTTTGAGCAACCCGGGTCTCGGCGCTCTGCTCGGAACTGGTAGATGGCAGAAGCGGACAAAACCGTTTTTGCTATCAATTATGTCGCTTGCAGATACATCCAAGAAAAGACTCGAGGAACTTCGCCTCATGGTGGAGACAATCGGTTTCGCTAAGGACAGTTTTTCTGCGCCATTCGGTTTACAGATCAATTTGTCCTGTCCGAACACCGGACACGATCCGCATGAGTTGATCGGCGAATCGGCAAAGGTTCTCGAAATCGCAACCTCACTCGGTGTACCAGTTATGCCGAAGTACAGCATCGCGTCCGCTCCGATACAAGCCATCCGTGAACTCAACAATCACTCCGGTTGCGACGCAATCTGCGTTTCCAACACCTTGCCATTCGGATGGCAAGGAGTTGACTGGCGAAGCGCTTGGGGCAATGAAACTTCACCGCTCGCAAAATTGGGCGGCGGAGGCCTCTCGGGTAAGACGCTCCGCCCGTTAGTGTGTGAATGGATAGCGCGTCTGCGCGACGCCGAATTCACGAAACCAATCAACGGTGGTGGTGGTATTCTGTGTCCGGAAGACGTAAAGCATTACCATAACGCCGGAGCCTCTTCGGTATTTCTCGGCTCGGTCGCGGTGTTGCGACCGTGGCGCGTGAAAGCAATTATTAACCAAGCGAATAATCTGAACTGGAGGTAACACATGAATGAGAAGATTATCCTACGCCGTCTGGACGATATGCACTGCCATTTCAGAACCGATTTGCTTCTGAAAGAAGTGCTACCTTTCACGGCGCAATACGCAGGCCGTGGAATCGCGATGCCGAACACTCGACCGCGGGCAATTCTCACTGGAGACGATGTTGTCTGGTATCGAGGCGAGATCAAACGCGCGCTCGACGAAATGCCGGATCGGTATTCGTTCGAGCCGCTTATGACTGTTGAGATCAGAGACAACACAACGCCGCAAATGATCGCGAAAGCTCATCACGCGGGAGCGGTCGCCGGAAAAGTGTATCCTCTCGGAGTTACCACAAACTCTGACGAGGGTCTTCGGGATTTTGATAACGAGAGAATCTCGGAAACTTTTCGGGCGATGCAAGATGCAGGTATGCTCCTGCTCATTCACGGCGAACTAGATCGCGAGCGTACGTTGGTAATGAAAAGAGAGGAAATTTTCCTGCCCACGCTTCTCGCGCTGGCCGATAAATTTCCGAACTTGAAGATCGTTCTTGAACATGTTTCCACAAGAGCCGCGGTTGAGAGCGTCCGACAGCTTGGAAACAATGTGGCGGCGACAATCACCGCGCATCATCTCTGTCTGACGCTAAACGATGTTGTCGGCTACGGAATCCAGCCGCATCACGGTTGTATGCCAATGCCGAAAGATTTTGACGACCGCGACGCGCTCATTGCGGCAGCAACAAGTGAAAATCCGAAGTTTTTTCTTGGGTCTGACACTGCGCCTCATCCGCGAGAAAAAAAGGAATGCGCCAAAGGAGCTTGCGGCGTTTACACCGCGCCGGTGCTTCCTCAAGTGCTCGCGGAAGTTTTTGAGAGTGTGAAGCGTCTCAATCGTCTCGAAAATTTCACCTCGCGATTCGGCGCGGAGTTTTACGGCCTTCCTCTCAATGAGGGCGCTATCATCACCCTTGTTAAAACAGAGTGGGTGGTGCCAGAACAGATTGGAAGCGTCGTTCCTTTCCGCGCTGGAACCAAACTCCAATGGCAACTCTCATAACTGCGCCGCTCATCGTATTGCAAACGCAATTTTCGGTGAGCGGCTTTTTTTCTCGCAAAAAAAGAGGTCAATTTTATTTTTTCTCTCTCCAATCGCCGGAGTTGAAGCGGTTGTTTCCTTTTAAATGCCAATCGTGCGGGTTTGACCTCTTGATTTCTTGCCAGAATTTTCTTGCGGCCTTGGTGAAAAGTTTTTTAAAAACAATTTTGCCGCGTTTTTTAAACCAAATGTCTTTCAATTTGTGACCCCTCGCTTCCTGCTCGTTCAATTCTAATTCCACATCAAGCGTATCGGCGTCTTTTACAATTTTTGCTTCGGGACACTTGCGTTCTTCGTATTCGCGCCATATTTTTACAAATTCATCCGCAAAAGAAGTGTTTATAAAAATATCCCTAATTGCTTCTCCCTCTTTTCTCTCTGTGTATAATCTTGAAACATAATGAACATCGCCGGTTCGGCTTTCAGGAAGATCATGAATTAACGCCATTTTAATTATTTTATCCTCGCTGGCTGTTTTTTCATATTTTGCGAGAATCAGGGCGATCCAAATCACCTTGAATGTGTGTTCGGAAATATTTTGAGCGTCGGGGTTTAAAAACTGTTTCCAGGTTCTTTGCAAAAATCTTAAACAGCCAATCTCATATAAAAATTCCAAATCGCGCTTGATTGTCATAAATTATTTTTGCGAGTAGCGGGAATTGAACCCGCGTCTCAACCTTGGGAAGGTCGCATTCTGCCGTTAAACCATACTCGCCCCGTTAGAAAGCTCACATTACAAGCATATCAAGGCAAGAGATTACTTACCAGCTTGACAAATAACTTTCTAACGGGGCGAGCCCTTATTTCAGTTTAAAAAATTTCAGGATTTTATCAAATATAGAATCGTCTGTTGTTTTATTCGCGCCCGCCGAGTCAGCCGGTTTTTCTTCGGTGATTATCAAGAGTTCCTCGCCCGGCTTTTTCGCCAAAAATCGCTCTCTTAAAATCTTTTCCAGATACTCCGGACTTTCAAAACGCGAAACTTCTTTATCCAGTTTTTCCTTTTCTTGTTTTATTTTTTCAAGTTCCAGCCGCTTTTCTTCAACCATCTTGCCTGTTTTTCTGTTCTCCAAATAAATCCGCAAGTCGGTCAAACCGAGAAAAAAAACAATAATTAAAATAAAAAACAGCGCCAGACGCGAAAAAATAATGTCCTTTGCTTGAATCTTTCCCATCAATCCATTATATTTCCTAATAAACCAATAAGCCACAACCCGATTATGTTGGGACCGAAACACAAAGCAAAATACAAAGCAATTTGGATAGCGGTAAGCGTTGTCGCCATTATCGGCATGATTGCTTTATACGCTCTTCCTTTTTTGTTTTAAGCGCTTCCTACGCCCTCGCCATTTTTAAAAACACTTCTCTCGGAATGTTCACCTTGCCGAATCCCGCAAGCCGTTTTTTGCCTTCTTTTTGTTTCTGCCAAAGCTTCATTTTTCTGGTTCTGTCGCCTCCGTATAAATAGCCGGTTACGTCTTTTCGGGAGGCGGAGATGGTTCTGCTTGATAAAATTTTTCCGCCCGCTACGGCTTGGACCTTGTAGGCGAAAACCTGCTTTGGAAGCAAGTCGGCGAGTTTTTCAACCGTTTCTTTCGCCAGCTGAAAACTTTTTTCCGTCGGAATAACCCGCGAAAAGGCCGAAACAACTTCTTCGTTTATTAAGATATTCATCCGCGTAAGGTCGGCTTCTTTATAGCCGGCGATTTTGTAATTCAAAGAGGCGAAACCCTGGGTTAAGCTTTTTAGTTTGTCAAAAAATCCGCCGATGAATTCTCTCAAAGGAAGGGTGGCGGCGAGTTTTAACCGCTCGGCGGTCAGGTTGCCAACCTCGCCGACTTCTCCGTAAAAACTTTGAATCAGTTGCAAAATGCCCCCCAGGCGTTCTTTGGGAGCGATTATTTCTATTTCCAAAAACGGCTCTTTTGTTTTTGAAATTTCGTAATTGTCGGGAAACAAGGATGGTGAAGAAATTTTCAAAACTTCGCCTTTTCTGTTTATAATTTCAAAAAGAACGCTGGGCAGGGCGGCGATGACTTCCTGTCCGAACTCGCGCCCCAACCGCTCCAGAATAATTTCATAATGCAGCGTTCCCAAGAACCCGGCTTTAAAACCCTTGCCTAAAATCGCGCTTTGCTCCGGTTCAAAATAAAAAGAATTATCAATGAGCCGCATTTTGTGGAGCGCTTTTTTAAATTCCTCGTAATTTCCTTCTTCGCCGGGATATAAACTCGCGAAAATCATCGGTTTGGGCTCTTTGTAGCCGGAGAGCGGCTCTTGCGGATTTATTTGAGAAGTTATTGTTTCTCCGACCCTTATGCCTTCCAAGTCTTTAATTTTGGTGATTATATAGCCGATTTCGCCCGGCCCTAATTTGTCTTTTGGCTTGAGTTCCGGCGAAAAAATGCCGACATCCTCGGCTTTGAATTTTCTTTCGGCGTTAATCAAAAATAATTCGTCGCCCTTTTTAACTTCACCCTTGAAAACCCTGATGTAAGCGATGGCCCCTTGATGAAGGGAATATTCGTAATCAAAAATCAGGGCTTGAAACCCGCTTTCTTCGCCGGCTATGTCCGGCGCGCTTGGCGGAGGAATTCTCTTGATTATTTCTTCAAGCAACAAACCGACATTTTCTCCGCTTTTGGCGGAAATCAAAACAATTTCTTCTTCGTTAAAACCGAATAAATTTTTAAATTCTTCTTTTGTTTTTTTTACATCCGCTTGGGGCAAATCAATTTTGTTTATCGCCGGAATGATTTTAAGTCCCTGGTTTTTCGCCAATTCAAAATTTGCCAAAGTTTGGGCCTGCACTCCTTGCGAAGCGTCAACCAAGAGCACCGCGCCCTCAACCGCCGCGAGCGCCCTTGAAACTTCATAAGAAAAATCAATATGGCCGGGGGTATCAATTAAATTCAGCTTATAGCTTGTGGCTTTTAGCTCATAGTTCATGCAAACCGGGGTCATTTTGATTGTGATTCCCCTCTCTCGCTCCAGCGGATTGGAATCTAAATACTGCTCTTTCATTTTTCTTTTTTCAATTGTTCCGGTTAATTCCAAAAAACGGTCGGCCAAGGTTGATTTGCCGTGGTCAATATGGGCGGTTATTACAAAATTTCTGATGTTTTCGCCGGGGCTATTCATATTAAATCTCAATAACTAAACAGCCAATGATTAATATTATACATTGGACATTGATTAGAAGTTAGGTCAATTAGAAATTATTTGGCGCTTGGTTTTATCGCCACTCTTCTTTCCAATCCGTCGCCAACGCTTTCGGTTCTAATATCGGGGTCGTCGCTTAACGCCAGATGAACAACCCTTCTTTCATAAGAGGACATTGGTTTTAAAATAATTTCTTGCTGGAAATATCTTACTTTTTGGGCGGAGAGTTTGGCTAATTCTTTTAAGGTGTCGTCCCTTTGTTTTTGGTGGGCGTTGACATCTAAAAAAAATTTAAGGGGGGCTTCGTCTTTGTAAAGAGATTGAATTGTTTTTTTAATGATGTGATTTAAGGAAATTATATGCTCTCCCCTGTCGTTGAACAAAAAATCGTCTTTAATTGTTTTAATATTAAACAAAACGCCTTCTGTTCGGTCTATTGTTTCAACTTCGGCTTCAACGCCCATTTTTTCAAGAAATTCCCGAATCAGGTTTAAAATTTTTATTTTGTTCTCCTCCATAAATTTTCTGAACGC